>JAQXAF010000132.1 GCA_029253085.1 Luminiphilus sp.
GCAAGCAGAGGACTTTCAAAAGCATCGAAGATAAAATCGAGCTGATGGTTAGGCGGCTCCTATAGAGGAAACGTCGTCAGGGCACGGCCTGGCAACCAGAGCGATGCTGGCTCAGGGACTAAAAGCTGCCCAGTGGCGTCTGCATAAGAGCGCCGGGGGGGGGCAGCGATCAACCCAGTGATCCTCCGGTCGGTCGGGTTAAAAGCAGCCAGCCCACTTTTAACGTTCTTAAATAACAAATAGTGTGGATAGCGGAGAGTAGTGTCCTATGCAGTACCACCGGAATGGCTTTAACCCCGGCAATTACCAAATCCCCGACGAGGTTCGAAAGCCCTATCCCAATCCGCCGATAACTGATCTGCCCACCGAGGTCGATGTACTTATCGTTGGTTGCGGTCCCGCAGGGCTGACCATGGCACGGCAGATGGCCGAGTTCGCGAATATTTCTACCTGCATCGTTGATCTTGAGCCCGGGCCGCTGCTGTTTGGACGCGCCGATGGCATTTCCTGTCGAACCATGGAGATCATGGAGGCGTTCAACAGCAGCGAAATGGTGGTTAAAGAAACCTACCAGCTGCGCCAGAACAGTTTTTGGGAGCCCGACAGCGATAATCCTGAGAACATCAAGCGCGGTCACAAGATCTTCGATGCGCGAATCGGTCTGTCGGAATTCACCCACGGCATTGTCAATCAGGCACGGCTGCACGAACTGTTGCTTGAGGGCATGAAGCACTCGGTCACCGGACTTGAGCCTCATTACTGCCGAAAGCTGGTGGAGCTCGACGTTGATTCCAACCTCACTCAGGATCTTGATGCCTATCCTATCACTGCAACCTTCGAGCGCAGCGACACCGAGGAGCAGGGCAAGCAGGAAGTCATCAAGGCGCGCTACGTGGTTGGCACCGACGGGGCTAGGAGCATTGTGCGACGGGGCCTTGGTATCGAGCTCAAGGGTGATTCGGCGAACAAAGCCTGGGGCGTCATGGACATACTGGTAGTGACCGATTTTCCCGATATCCGGGTCAAAAGCTTCATCCAGTCGAAAGATCACGGTGCGGTGATGCTCATTCCCCGTGAAGGCGGCTACCTAGTCAGAATGTACGTGGAACTCGATCTTCTGGAGCGGGGCGAGCGCGCTGCCAGCGTCAAGCTCACTGAGAAGGACCTCATTGCCAAGATGCAGCAGATTTACCACCCATATACCGTGGACGTCAAAGAGGTCGCCTGGTGGTCGATCTATGAGGTGGGGCAGCGGGTGGCCGAGCGTTTCGATGACCGGCCACTGGACGCTCCGGAAAATCAGATTCCCCGCGCTTTTCTTGCCGGTGACGCCTGCCATACTCACAGCCCCAAAGGTGGCTGGGGTTTGAATACCTCCCTTCCAGACACTTTTAATCTAGGCTGGAAGATGGCAGCGGTACTGCAGGGCAAGAGCCATGCCAAGCTGTTGCAGACCTATGCGCCCGAACGGCGCAAGGTCGCCGAACAGCTTATCGATGCCGACCGGCAACTGTCGAGACTGGTCGCTACCAAGCCATCGGCGAAACAACTGTCGGCGGACCAACGCAAAACCGATACCACCGATATCGAGGCATTTATGGCCCGGCAAAACGGCTTCATCGCCGGAACCGCCATCGGCTATTACCCGTCGTACATCTGCACAGGCCAGGAAAATCAGGAGCTGGCAGCGGGCTTCAATATTGGCCAGCGGTTCCACTCCGCCATTGCCCTCCGCGTGGCCGATGGCCGTCAGCAACATTTGGGGCATCTGGTAAAGGCGGATGGCCGTTGGCGCATCTTTATCTTCGGCAGTACCCATAATCCCTGTGACGCGGCTTCTGATTCCGGCCAGCTCATCGAGTTTTTGGCGAACGACCCGGCATCGCCCGTCGCCCGATACGCTGCCCAAGATGCTGATATCGATTCAGTGATCGATGTGCACGGTGTTTTCCAGCAACAAGATCTTGCCATTGAGGACATTCCCGATTTTCTGTGGCCTCCAGGAGGAAAATATGGTCTCAGGGACTATGAGAAGGTGTTCTATGGAGAGAAGAACAATGATGTCTTTGATCTGCGCGGCATAGACCGTTCCCGAGGCTGCATGGTGGTGGTGCGCCCGGACCAGCACATTGCCACAATTTTGCCGCTCACTGCCCATGCCGAGCTCGCGGCTTTCTTTGATGAGTTTCTGCTGGCACCCGACGGAAACTAAATTTGCGTGCAGCGATACGCCACCAAATTGCATCGCAGCAAGTTGATTAAGGGCGAATTCTCCTGACTCATTGTGCGGCTTTTGCTGCGATAGGGCCCACTAGACCTTGCTCACTGTGTGCCGGCGCCAGTATTTCCACAGACCAATTATTGAAGCCCCTATCCAAAAAACTTCAATCACCAAGCTGGCAAGATTAAAGTTAAAGCATAGACTGAAAAAAAGGAAAACGGCGCCCACCAAATTCATGACGTTGTAGCCTAGGCTTTTAGGGTCGATTCGTTCGAGCTGCAATAGATAATAGGCCACTATGACCATCAGTGTGCCGAGCATGCCGATAGCATCAATGATGTTGTTATGCATAGGCAGTCACCCAAAGCGAGCTGATAAAACGAATGCCTCAGTATAAGAAGTATGAGGGGAGTGTCGAGCACCATTGCCTGTCCAGCACTTGATCGTGGGTCCCGAGATTGTTGACGCACACTCGTACATTGTTTGTCGTTAGTACCTGCGTGCAGTGCCTGCGATCAGTGGCGTCACTGCAAGTTCCACCGGTCACTCTTTCTTAGATGCTAAATCCGAGGCCAGCAACGCGACATTAGCGAAGTCTACACAGGTGTGCTTGTTGATTGCGTGTGGTTGAGCGGAAGCCCTTGCCAGCAACAAATCGCGACGTCTCACCTGGCACCGGCGATGGCGCTTCCATTAGCTGTAGTAAAGTGGTGATCAGCGCCTAATTGTTTTGGCGAACGCGTTTATGTCGAGTGTCTCTTGGTTCTCAGTGCAAACGATAAGTCTGACCGGGCCTCTGCAGTGGCCACAGCTTTTAATATCGATGTTGTCAGCCTGTCTTGATGGGTGGATACGCCTCTAATTCTGATCTTAGGTACGCCCTTTTGGGCGGTATCGTAAGGTGAGATCCGTTAGATGGGCGAGTAGTGAGGCGCTTAGACATAGCGCTAACCAGTACCACTCGGCCTGGGATAGTGCTAGGCGAATGCCCAGCATGAGGAAGGCCCCGGAGATAAGATTGGGTATGAGGGTCGCAGGGCTGGGTCTAGCCTTGTTGTAACGATGGGCAACAATGATGACGATGCCCTCGATAACGATCAGACAGAGGATGCCGTCGAGAAGCCTTCCCGATACCAGCAGAGCCTCCATCGCTTAGGATGCTCGCGTGAGGCCTATAAGATTGCCAATGTCCTTCAGGGCAACCCTTAAGTGCGCAGTTTTACGTCGTTTAACCAGCTGTTTTTGGGTGTAGGCCTGCCAAGTCAGCTCTTGTACATCTTTGTCCTGACACATGCTCACAAATTTTTCACGGCGCTTGTCCGATCGGTACCAAATACGTTGCAGCAGACCCAGCGCCCAGAAAGTTTTGCCGTGCAGCTTCATAAACTGCCGGCGTGCGTCACCAAGGATTCGGGCATCGCCTACCTGCAAAAATTCATCCATAGTTTGCGCCGCAATCTTGCCACAAAGCATGGCGTAATAAATGCCTTCCCCCGATGCCGGTGCAACGACACCGGCTGCATCGCCAGATAATAAAACCCCTTTTCCGTCGTCCCATCGCTTTAGGGGCTTCATAGGTATCGGTGCTCCCTCTCGGCGAACTGTCTGGCAGGTATCTAGTCCTGTTTTAGCTCGCAAGGTTGCCACCGAATTCCGCGCTGAAAAGCCATCGGTCTCACTGCCAACACCAATACTAGCGTGCCGACCATGGGGGAAGACCCAAGCATAGAAGTCGGGTGAAAGGTCGCCCTGATACCAGACATCGCAACGATCACCGTCATAAAGCTCGTCGTTGGCGGCAGGTGCCTCCACGATTTCGTGGTAGGCAAGCACCCATCGTGCGTTTTTACTGCATGGAATCGCCTGACGGGCTACATTCGAGCGAGCGCCATCGGCACCTATGACACTGCGGGTGGTAACGCTAACGCTTTCAAGCCCAGCTTCTTTGCTCTGGAAATCAATGTGTAACACGCCATCGTCGTCGTAATGCAGAGCCTTAAAGGCACCGATACGAAGTTCAGCTCCCGCTGTGACGGCTCGCTCTCGCAGCCAGGGATCAAAGACATCGCGATCAACCATGCCGACGAAAGTTTCACCCACCGGCATATCCACCTTTTTTTCCGTGGGCGATATCATCCGTGCCGAGCGTATTCGGGCAACTAAAAGATCTTCAGGTATTTCAAACTCGTCGATTAAGCAGGGTGGAATGGCTCCCCCACAAGGCTTGATTCGAAACGCCCGCTCTAGCAGCAGTACACGATAATTTTGTTTTGCTAGCTGCTCAGCAGCGCTAGCGCCTGATGGACCACCACCGATAACCACGACGTCATAATCTGTATTCGACATAATTTCATTCCCCCGGTTAATTGCGCCCCGCCATGACTTCTTGCATGGCGATTTCTCCAAAACTTGGAGTGGACTTTTCTACGTCTTCTAGTTCTTCAGTTTTACCGATACCTAGCCCCAGCCAAGCAGCGACGAGGAACATGAGCGCCTCAAAGCTGAAGACCAGGCCGTAAGCATGTGCAGGCACTTCGACCCAAATTTGACAGACATCCACGGCGACGGTACCGAGAAAGCCACCTAATGCGAATGCGATGGCCTGAGCAGCTCCCCATAGGCCCATTCTTATACCTTCGCGGCCTGACTGGCCCGCACTGGCAAGGGTCATCATGGTTGCAATCGCCGCGACAGCGAATGCACCGTTGGCGAAGCCAAGCAGAAAAACATTGCCTGATAGATGCCAGGTCTCGGGGTTTAGTCCACCGCTGGCGAGTGCCAGAAGTACCAGCCCCGATGCGATACACCCGCCCACTGTCCAGACCCGAAGTAGACGCACACCGTGCCGACTAAACAGTGAGCCGCTGGCTGCAACCGCGATCATTCCTAACAGAACGCCGGCATGTTGTGTGCCCGCAAGTTGCGTCGACGCCCCGGGGGATAGACCGAAAACGAGTCCTGCGTAGGGCTCCAGTATCAGGTCTTGAAAGGAGTAGGCAAACATTGAGAAAAAAACAAACATCGTGAACTGCCTAGCTTGGCGTTCTTGCCATATTTTTTTTAGTGCCACGCTAAATGCCGGTTTTTCCGTATTTGCGGTTGGCTGTGCAATGTAGGTGGAGGGCTCCACATTACGGATAGCGAGCATAGTCACGATCATGGCCAGCGCCGACACGGTGGCGGTTACTGTGAGCAGGCGAGTGGGGGAAAAGGGATCTAAATAGTGCCCTGCAACCCCAGCGGTAACAGCAAAGCCGGCGATCATCATAAACCATACAAGTGTGGCCGCAGCAGGTTTACGCTCAGGCGCTACAACTTTGGCCAGCAGCACAAGCAGCGAGGTGCCGGTTGCTCCCGACCCTAATCCAATGCCAAAAAAACCAAAGAACGACACGATGGATCCGGTGATGACACTCGTTGCCATCAATACGGTGCCAAAGGCCGCAACGACGCCGCTGACCGCGAGGAGCGCCATGCCACCAAGAATCCAGGGTGTGCGACGCCCACCGATATCTGAACCGTAGCCAATTCGTGGGCGCGCGAGTTGTACGAAATGATGTACGGCCACAAGAAAGCCGGGAAGCATGGCGGGCAGAGCCATTTCTACTACCATCACACGATTGAGTGTGGATGTGGTGAGTACGATGATCGCACCCAGTGCAGTTTGTATAAGCCCAAGTCGCGCAATACCGAGCCAACTGAGGTTATGTAGCGTCGTCATACGACCATGCCCGGCAATGCTGTTGCGGTGACCATCATGCCACTAACGTAAGCCGTGACTCCTGTACCGTTGTACCAAGGCGCTAGCGCCTCTGGCTTTTTGAGCAGTTTCACCATGGCGATAAGTTGCCCAATGATGAGCAGGGAGACGGCCGATGCTTGCCAGTTGGCGCCTGATGTGGCCAAAAGGGCAACGATGAAAAGTTGGGGTACTGCCATGAACCAGCAGGCGATACTGGCGGCTTTATGTAGCCCGTACTCCGCTGGAAGCGAGCGCAGTCCCAATGCGCGGTCACCCCTGACTGATTTAAAGTCATTGAGTGTCATGATGCCATGGGCTCCCAGACTATACAGGCCTGCAACAGCGAGTATCTGCCAGGGTGGCAGAACCCCGCCCAGAAAGACCGCGGCCCCAGTGAGCCACGCTAGGCCTTCATAACTGAGGCCTACGGCGGCGGCGCCCCACCAGCCGTTCCGCTTTAACCGTAAGGGCGGCGCGCTGTAAGCCCAAGCGAGTGCCAGGCCCACAAGAGTGGCGATACCTACCCAGAACCCAAGGGCTGCGCCCCACGCGGCGGCTAATCCAGTCCATAAAACGGCAAAAATGAGCCCCCAGTTACCCGGGACTCTGCCCGAGGGGATGGCGCGCTGAGGTTCATTGATGGCATCTACTTCGCGGTCAAACCAATCATTAACGACTTGACTGGCGCCACAGACCATGGGGCCGGCAAGCAATATGCCTGCAATAAGTAGTACGGGGTTCTCAACTAAACCTACACCACTCGAGACCGCGCCACAGAGAAACGCCCACATCGGTGGAAACCAAGTAATGGGCTTGAGTAATTCAAGCAAAGCGCTCGCCTGGGGGCGAGCAGTGCGCAGAGCAAAAGAGGTGGTTCTTTCCATAGTGGGAAGGGTAAACAGCCCACCCGCATACCGTCAAACTTTATTTACACTTTATTTGTAAAGAAGGCTGGTCAATTTAGGTCGTCAGAACCAGACTCCCCAATACCGTAACGTCGCAGTTTGGTGTAGAGGCTTTGACGGCTAAGGCCTAAAATTTCGGCGGCAGAGGCGCGATTATCTCGCGTTAGTTTGAGTGCCGCCTCTATGCACAGGGCTTCAATAACATCGGTGGATTCGCGGACAAGCTCTTTCAATGGGTGGCGACCTACACGCTCGGTAATTTGCTCTATTGAGCGCGGCAGTCGTTCGGTGAGCGGATGGTCAGTGGTTAGGCGTCGGCTGATATCTCGAATAAAGAACACAATTTTTGGGTTATCGCCTCGCTGGACCGTTGCAGCTGAGATTTCGATCTCTGATGTCGCTCCAACACTGTTCTTGAGCACTGAAGCATAGAGTTTAATCGGGCGGCCCTGCTTGAGATTATTCAATATAACGGTCAGATCGACGGTCGAGCGTCCAATCCAGTTGTCGAGGGTTCTTCCTGTGACTTGATCGGGAGCCGATACGGCAATCCATTCAAGAAAAATTGAATTGACGTGTTCGATGCGTCCATCACTGTCAACCTGAACAATCGCGTCTGGAGCCAGTTCAAAGGTATCTGCAAGGTGCATGCCTTTTAGATTGGCATCTTCTCCGGCGCTGGAGAGTCGGATAAAGTAGCGAGATTCTGAGCTTTGACGTTGGAAGCTCACTAAGATATCACTGCCGTGGGGAACATTTGGCAGAACGATGCGCCGCTGGCTAGTTGCTCCTGTCTCCCGCGCTGAATCTAGCAAGCTTTGAATTTCTATTGAGTTGAGAGGCAGGGGGCGCCCGATAATGCTTTGGCCCTCGGCGCTTAACATGGCGTTGGCCTGGGAATTTGCTTCGAGAACCCGGCCAGTGGCCTCATCGACCACGAGGATGCCGTCACTAGTTAGCTCTAACAGGCGGCGGTACCGATTCTCCATTTGGCGAAGCGCCCAGTAGTCCTGCTCCATAGCGTGCTGGGCGTTAAGAACTTGTTGTCTTAGGTCGCTCACCACTCTCAGATCGCGACCTACCGCTATCACGCCCTCACCGTCCGCCGGTTGAATGAGTCTGAAGCTCATAGGCAACTCATCATTTGTGTCGGTGGCACAGATGTTTAAATCGACACGAGTTGGCGTATTAGGCGTTTGAGAGGCGGTATCGAGGGCGTTTTTTGCGCGCTCTGTGTGCTCTTCAATACAAAGCTCATGCCAGCGCTGCCCGCGCCATGGAATCCGCATAAGGTCAGTAAGTTCTGCATTGGTAATCGCTACGTCAAGGCAGAAGCCTTCGGCGTCTAGCTGTAATTGCACGTCTGCTACGGCTTCGAGCACTGAGGCGACAGCAGATGGGTCGAGTTTTTTAAGCAACACGTGTTCCTTTGTGAGCATTTATTGAGTAGCCACTCCGCTAGTTTGCGTTATTGACACCCTAAGATGAAGCGAGGTTTACACTACCAGGCACAAAAACGCACCCAAAATGGACATATTTTGGGTATTTAACCCCGCCAAAGCCCAGACCGTCCATTTTTTTAGTCTTATCTTAATGTAATAACAAGTTGACACCCTAGGAGGCGGGAAGATAATCTCCGATGAAAGTACCCGTGGAGCGCACATCGCGCTGGAGGTCATCGTGGGTGAACCGAGAAAACCCCTATCAAGGGGCTCCGATTTTTACACCCCGGAGCAGCGTTTAAGAAGAGATTCGTCCGTCTGGACAACGGTTCAGGGTGTTCTGGCGCCTTTGCAATTCCTTGCATTTGCGCTGAGCCTAGTCTTCGTCGTCAATTTTTTGGCGAACGGTACGGGCTATTCGGCAGCCGTTATCTCGGTGCTCATCAAAACGTTATTTCTATTTACCATCATGGTGACTGGGGCTATTTGGGAAAAAGTTGTTTTCGGGCGCTACTTATTTGCTCCGGCATTTTTCTGGGAAGACGTGGTTAGCATGTTGGTCATCTCCTTACATGTTGCCTATGTACTCTCTTGGTTATTCGATTTGCAGGCGCCTCGTGAGCAGATGTGGCTCGCTATTGCGGCTTACACGGCTTACATCATTAACGCTGCGCAATTTTTATTGAAACTGCGCGCTGCCCGAGTGGGATCGTCACAAAATAATACTGATTCTGTTAATGAATACGCTGTCGAGGTATCTAGATGACTGCTGATGTGATTGCAGTTTCCGAAGTCACACCGGAGCGGTTTCAACCCGTTCAGGAGCGGGGCCAGCGTGCTGTCTTTTGTGGCCTGACTTCCATTATATGGTTACACCGAAAGATTCAAGATGCGTTCTTTTTAGTGGTTGGCTCAAGAACCTGTGCGCATCTCATTCAGTCAGCCGCGGGGGTTATGATCTTTGCGGAGCCACGGTTTGGCACGGCTGTTCTCGGGGATCGTGACTTGGCCGGTATGGCCGATTGTCATGATGAGCTCGATAGGGTGGTTGCTCAGGTACTCTCTCGCCGGCCCGAGTTAAAGAGTATTTTCTTGGTCGGCTCATGCCCCTCCGAAGTAATTAAGTTAGATTTAGATAACGCCGCGGGTCGTTTGAGTCGGGAATATGAAGGCCAGGTCCGATTTGTTTCATTTTCAGGGTCTGGTATTGAGACGACGTTTACTCAAGGTGAAGATAATTGCTTGGCTAGCTTGGCGTCGGACCTACCTGCGGATACGACTTCTGAGGAGCGCCTGCTGGTAGTGGGAACAGTTCCAGATATTGTTGAAGATCAATTCCGTCGACTTTTTTCCCAGTTGGGGATTGGCCACGTTGATTTTTTTCCGGGCAGTCAATCGACCGATCTACCTGCAGTTGGCAAGAACACCAAATTGTTGCTTGCGCAGCCATTCTTAGGGGAGACGCTGCGGGCATTGGAGTCCCGTGGGGCGACGCTGCTGCCCGCGCCATTTCCGCTGGGGGCTGAGGGCAGTGAAGCCTGGTTCAGAACAGCGGCTAATGCCTATGGAGTGGCTGAGGAAAAACAAGCAGCCGTATTGCAGCCCCCTTTGCAGCGAGCTAAGGCGGCGCTGGGAAAATACCGCAGCGAATTGTCCGGCAAGTCATTCAGTATGCTGCCAGATTCTCAGCTAGAAATTCCTTTGGCGCGTTTTTTGGCCCGTGAGTGCGGCATGACGCCAAAGGAGGTGGGAACGCCTTATTTTGATGCAAGAGTCATGGCGGAGGAGGTGCCATTACTGCCTTCCGGGGTGGACTGGGTTGAAGGGCAAGACCTTGATCCAGCTCTCGACCGCGTGCGAGCTACAAGGCCTGATTTAACGGTTTGCGGGCTCGGTATAGCCAACCCGCTCGAGGCCGAAGGTCTTAGAACAAAGTGGTCCATTGAGCTTCTTTTTACGCCGATACAGGGCTTTGAGCAGGCGGGAGATTTGGCTGAGTTATTCGCAAGGCCATTGCGCCGAGAAAGGGCACTGGAGGTGGGATCATGGAGCTGACACTTTGGACTTATGAGGGCCCCCCTCATGTCGGCGCCATACGAGTCGCGGCCTCTATGCGTGGCGTACACCTAGTGCTCCATGCACCTCAAGGCGACACTTACGCTGATCTGCTGTTCACAATGATAGAGCGCGACGGCAAGCGGCCGCCGGTGACCTACACAACATTTCAGGCTCGTGATCTCGGTGCTAGCACCGCTGAGAAATTCTTGAATACGCTTCAAGCCGCTTACGACCATCACAAACCTAGCCTCCTGTTGGTTGCTGATTCCTGCACTGCTGAGTTGTTACAAGATCAGCCCGGCACTCTCGCTGAAACTGCGGGTCTGCCAGTGCCAGTGGTGCCTCTGGAAATGGCAGCCTATTCCCGCAAGGAAAATTGGGGGGCTAGTGAGACGTTCTATCATCTTGTCCGGGCGGTACTGTCTGCACAGCGAAACGCTGAAGAAAAACCCGCGGATCAGGGTTCGAGTAATCGGCGTCGTACTGTAAATTTATTAGGACCCACCAAGTTGGGTTTTCGTTGCCGTGACGATATTCAAGAAATTCAGCGGCTTTTGCAGTCTGTGGGTATTGGGGTCAATGTGGTTGCGCCCTTGGGTGCTGACATCAACGATATCAGTCGCATACCAGAAGCTGATGCTAACGTTTGTCTATACCCCGAAGTTGCGCTTACGACTTGCACCTGGCTTGAGCGTAATTTTGGACAGCCTGTTATTCGTACTGTGCCCCTCGGCTTTGGCGCCACCCAGGATTTTCTCTCTGAACTGGCTGGCGTGTTGCAAGTCGACATCAGCGCAGAGGCGGTAGCTGATTGTCGACTGCCTTGGTATAGCCGTTCCGTTGATTCAACTTATCTGACCGGTAAGCGAGTCTTTGTTTTTGGCGACGGCATGCATGCGATGACTTGTGCACGTGTGGCACAGCAAGAAATGGGTTTTGAGGTTGTTGGCTTGGGTACTTACTCTCGTGAAATGGCGCGAGAGGTCCGTGGAATGGCTAAAGAGCTGGGTCTTGAGGCGCTTATCACCGACGATCATATGGTCGTCGAACAGGCGGTCAGCGAACTGAGACCCGAGCTGGTGCTGGGTACTCAAATGGAGCGCCATATTGCCAAGCGCCTGGGTATCGGTTGTGCGGTTATTTCAACGCCCGCTCACGTGCAGGATTACCCAGCGCGATTCTCACCTCAGATGGGGGTTGAGGGGGCCAATGTTTTATTTGATACCTGGGTGCATCCCTTGATTATGGGGTTAGAAGAGCACTTGCTGCACATGTTTCGAGATGACTTCGAGTTTAATGACCATGCGGCGCCTTCCCATCTGAGCCACGGTGAAGGCACGCTCATGGCGGTCGAAGAAAGTAACGTTGTTGCCCTGGCGGGCGTGCGCTGGGAGGACGGCGCTGAAAAGGAGTTAAAGAAAATTCCGTTCTTTGTTCGAGGTAAAGCAAAACGGAACACCGAGCGCTATGCAGAAGAGCGCGGACTGACCGCAATTGATATCGAGACCCTGTATGAAGCGAAAGCCCACTACAGCCGCTGAAGCGGCCATGGACGTTTCGATCCGCGTGGTGCTACTCACGCTGGATAATCACGTCAGTGCGGCACTCGAGTCGGCATTCCTAAAGTTACGCAGGCATATGCCGGGCCTTGAACTGGCGATTCATGCTGCAGCTGATTGGGAAGCTCGGCCTGAGAAACTTGAGGCCTGTAAGGCCGATATTGATCAGGGCGATATTATTATTGCCACTATGATGTTTATGGAACCCCATATTGCGGGTGTTATTGATGCGCTTACAGCTCGCCGTGATCATTGCGATGCGATGATCTGTTGTATGTCAGCAGGTGAAGTGATGAAGCTCACTCGCATGGGGCGATTCTCCATGGACGGTGAGCAGGGCGGAGCAATGTCGTTGTTAAAGCGACTGCGCGGAAAAAGCACGACGGGTGGCAAGCCAAAAAACGTGGGTGCACAGCAGTTGTCGGTATTACGCCGGTTGCCCAGAATTTTGCGATTTATACCCGGCACGGCCCAAGATCTGCGTATTTACTTCCTGATTCTGCAGTATTGGCTGGCAGGATCTGAAGAGAATTTGTCGCGAATGATTCAGCTGGTGGTGCGGCGTTATGCCGCAGGACCCCGGGAAGTATTGCGACAGCTGCCCGAGCCCGAAGCACCTATTGATTATCCTGAAGTGGGTGTTTATCACCCCAAAATAAAAACGGGCATCAGTGGTGACGTGGAGGCTCTGCCGCCAAAGGTTCAAGCCAGTAAGGGCGGCAAAGGAACCGTCGGACTATTGCTCATGCGTTCCTATGCGTTGGCGGGAAACAGCAGTCACTATGACGCCGTGATCAAAGCTTTAGAGGTGCGGGGTTTGCGGGTCATTCCGGCATTTGCTGCGGGCTTGGATGCGCGGCCGGCAGTGCATCGCTTTTTTATGGAAGACGATACGCCCATTGTTGATGCGGTAGTGTCTCTAACCGGTTTCTCCTTAGTGGGTGGACCGGCCTATAACGATACGGATGCGGCACAGGAGCTTCTCAAGTCTCTGGATGTGCCCTACCTCGCGGTACAGGCGCTAGAGTTCCAGAGCCTTGAAACATGGGCGGACTCGGCCTTGGGCCTTATGCCCATTGAGGCGACCATGATGGTTTCTATTCCGGAGCTGGATGGCGCGACGGGCCCCTTGGTGTTTGGCGGCCGTAGCGATGGGGCGGCAGAGCGGCCTAATGCGATGCAAGCTCATGGTGAGCGCATCAACATGTTGGCTGATCGAGTGAGCTGCCTAGTTAAATTGCGGCGACGAAAGCAGCAAGAACGCAAAATTGCTGTGGTGCTATTTAATTTTCCACCTAATTCGGGCGGTACGGGTACTGCCGCACACCTGGCGGTTTTCGAATCCTTGTACAACACTCTAAAAGCGCTGAAGCAAGATGGCTATCATGTCGTGCTTCCAGAATCTGTCGATGCGCTGCGGGATACGATCTTAACGGGTAACGCGGCGCAGCGAGGCACCGATGCCAACGTTTGCGCCACGGTCAGTGTCGATGATCATGTGCGTAATGAACCCTGGCTAGACGAGATTGAGTCACAGTGGGGTCCGGCGCCCGGTAAGCAATTGACGGACGGTCGATCACTATTTGTCTTGGGTGCGGAATTTGGCAATGTACTGGTGACCGTACAGCCGTCCATGGGGTATGAAGGCGACCCTATGCGACTGCTTTTTGAGGGTGGGCATGCACCAACTCACGCGTTCGCGGCCTTTTATCGATACTTACGGGAGACTTGGCAGGCCGATGCAGTACTGCACTTTGGTACACATGGTGCGCTTGAGTTTATGCCCGGAAAGCAGGTGGGCCTGTCGGCTAATTGCTGGCCGGATCGTTTGATAGGGTCTTTGCCTAACTTTTACCTCTATGCCTCAAACAATCCGTCAGAAGGTTTGATTGCCAAACGTCGATCAGCGGCGACTTTAATCAGTTATCTGACTCCTCCGGTGGCGAATGCTGATCTCTATCAAGAGCTCAAAACCCTAGGGGACTCTATTGATCGCTGGCGCCGACGGGATCAAGATCAAGATGCTGAATCTCTTGGTGAGCTCGTGAGGCTTATTCGAGAGCAGGCAGAAAGCTGTGACTTGAGCCTTGTTAATTGGGGCCAGGATGTGGAGGCAGCCATCGAGGATTTGCGAAACCAACTCAATGAGATTGAGGAGTCGCTAATTCCTTATGGATTACATGTTGTTGGCCAAATCATGCCCAGAGAAGATCGACTCTGTCTGTTGCAATCGATCTCGACAGCGCAAGGTAAATTTCAACCCAGCGAAAAACTTTTAGAGCGGATCCTTGATGATGCGCAGATCTCAGAGCTCCTAAATTACCCCGAGTTATCTGCTCACCCTGAATCCGAACGTCAGGTCTACCTTGAATTGCTGATATCGGCGAAGACAGCCCTAGGGCAAGACAGTGAAATTCCCGCGCTGCTTAGGGCACTAGATGGACGATTCATTCCCCCGGTCGGCGGAGGAGACCTGCTACGTTCACCGGATATGCTTCCAACCGGACGCAATCTTCATGGCTTTGATCCCTTCCGTTTACCCAGCCAATACGCGGTGAAAGAGGGCGAACGGCAAGCGCGCCAACTGCTGGCACGGCACCAACAGGACAGCGACGAATTACCCACATCTATCGCGTTGGTGTTGTGGGGTACGGATAATCTAAAATCAGAGGGAATCGCAATTGCTCAAGCCCTGGCGCTAATGGGGGCACAGCCCCGGCTAGATAGCTATGGTCGTGTTTGTGGTGCCGAGCTGATTGATCTTGAGGCTTTAGGTCGCCCTCGTATCGACGTTGTTATGACGCTCTCCGGAATTTTCCGCGATTTATTGCCGTTGCAAACGCGGTTACTAGCCGAGGCGGCCTATCTTGCGGCCATGGCAGATGAGCCCGTCAGTCAAAATGCTATCCGAGCCAATGCTTTAGCTTACCAAGCTGAGCACGGTTGTGACCTTGAGACCGCTGCGTTACGTGTTTTTAGTAACGCTGAAGGTACTTACGGATCCAACGTCAATATGCTGATTGATAGCGGAGCTTGGGAAAACGAAGACGAGTTGGCTGAGACCTTTACCGCGCGCAAGGGACACGCCTACGGCCGACATGGTGCGGTGTCACAAAATACAAAATTACTGACCGAGATGCTCTCCAAGGTAGATCTGGCCTATCAAAATCTAGACTCTGTAGAGATCGGTGTTACGACGGTCGACCACTACTTTGACACGCTCGGCGGCATTAGCCGAGCGATACGTCGCACGGGTAGTGACTCAGTTCCCGTCTACATTGCTGATCATACAACCGGCAATGAGAAAATTCGCACATTGGCAGAGCAGGTCGCTTTAGAAACTCGAACTCGGGTTTTGAATCCAAAATGGTACGAATCAATGCTGGACCATGGCTACGAGGGTGTTCGCGCAATAGAAACCCACGTCACAAATACCATGGGCTGGTCTGCAACTACGGGGCAAGTTGCCCCTTGGGTTTATCAACAATTGTCCGAGACCTTCATCCTTGATGAGGATATGCGTCGGCGGCTGGCCCAATTGAATCCGAAAGCTGCGTCACGCGTGGCTAATAGGCTGTTAGAGGCGCAAGAGCGTCAATACTGGGATCCTGACGAGGCTTCTTTGAGCGCATTGCGCGAAGCGGGTGAGGATTTGGAAGATTGGATGGAAGGAATATCACCTGAGGCGGTCGCATGAATGTACGTAATAACCATATCCCAATAAAAGCTATCGATGTTGCTGGC
>JAQXAF010000148.1 GCA_029253085.1 Luminiphilus sp.
AGCATGTAAACATCTGTAGGCACGATTCGCTCAGCGACGGTTTGATTGATCATTCCCATGTAGAGCGAGTGATGCGTATGCAATGCGCCCTTGGAAAGCCCGGTGGTGCCCCCCGTGTAAAGGATGAGTACGGGATCGTCGGCAGAAACATGTGCAGCTGCAGACGGTTCATCGCTTGATGCTGCTGCGATCAGACGCTCGTAACCATCCTCAGGTTGGTCCTCAAAAATAAACCAATGATCAATGTCGATTTTCTGTTGTAAGCGTTCAGCCATCTCCCGATATTCGGATGACACAACAATGACACGAGGTTCACCATCTTCAAGTAGGCGCAGTAATTCCACATCACTAAGACGCCAGTTCAATGGCAATGCGATCAACCCGCAACGGGCGGCACCGTAAAATACTTCCATGTATTGAATACAGTTTTTGGACAGGATGGCCACCCGGTCACCCTTGGACAACCCAAGATCATCCCGAAACGCGTTGGCGAGTCGTCTGACACGCTCGTCTAGATCACCGAAAGTAATTCGACGCGCATTAGGGACATCGACTAATGCCTCTCTCTGAGGCTCTAGGCTCGCGGTTTTTGCGGGGATTCTTCCGATGTTCATGCGCGCGTCCTCAGTAAGCGCTGTCGAGATCAACATGGCGACTTGCAATCCGCCATTGATTATCGACCTGACGAACCGTATCGCGATACAAGCCCGTGCTGAGCAACTTCGTTTTACCGTCTTCAGTAGCAAATAACGTGAGGTTAGACGTCACCTCAACCCTGCTCTCTGACGCTGAAAAAAATACATTCGATACAACATGTCGCCGAACGTCATTTTGAGACGCCATAGCATCACGGTATAACTGCATAACGTTTTCACGCCCCTCGAAAGGCCCAACAAGGTCACCACCCGCGACACACAAACTCATGACGGCATCTTCACAGAGGCCTGATTCAAGCAATTCAAGATCACGCTGATCATAGGCATATGACGCCCGCGCGAGTAATTCGTTAATAGCAATCTTGTCATCAGCAGACAGCATCATTAGGAACTCCATTTTCTTTGAGGGGATCCACTGTTTCAGAATCAGCGGGTTTAAAAGTGAGGACAACACGCTGGAAGCCGTGTGAGGCAAAGCTAGGCAGTCGAGTCAAATCAGATTCAGACTCACTTAGCGCCAAACCGGGCAACCTTGCTAAAAGTGTCTCAAAAGCAACACGCGCTTCTAAGCGCGCTAACTCGGCCCCCACGCAAAAGTGCGGGCCGTAACCAAAGCCCATGTGCGCCCTGACATTTTCTCGATCAATATCGAAGCGCTCGGGTTGCGGAAATACCGCTGGATCACGATTAGCTCCAGCCCAAAGCGGGATCACCATATCCCCCTCGCTGATGGCCACGTCGCCCAGGTTAGAATTACGCGTCGTGCGTCGGTAGGTGCAGTGGATAGGCGGATCCCATCGCAGCACCTCTTCTACGAACGCTGGCACAACCGCTGTATCGTCAGTCAATCGCGCCAACAGCTCAGGTCTGCGGCATAAGATAACGAGACCATTGGTGATTAAGTTGGTGGTTGTCTCGTGGCCCGCAAGAAGGATCTGGTCGATTATTGGGAGCAGTTCCTCATCACGCAGCGCAGGCTCTCCATCTATTTCAGCATTCACCAAATCACTTAGGAGATCATCTGTCGGCTGCTGCCTTCGCTGCTGAATTCTGGGCAGAAAATAAGCATGAAAATCAACGACCGCTCTAGCCACTTCCAGCCGCTGGTTGTGGGTCAACACATCGATATTGCCGGATATCATGAGATCGCCCCAGCGCTTAAAGGTCCATAGATCTGACTTATCGACCCCGAGAATGTCTGCGATCACCATGACGGGAAGCGGCACTGCAAACTCAGGCAAGATGTCCACGACACCCCGCTCAAAAAAAGATTCGATCAAGGCCTCAGTGACTTTGCGAATGCGAGGCTCTAAGGCGCGAATTTTAGTAGTGCTTAGGGCTTTGCTTACCAACTTACGATGACGGGTGTGAATCGGAGGGTCGGCCGTAAAAAGTGCATTCACCATGGTATGGGCTTCAGTAAAAATAGCCTCTACATCCTCGGGAACAGAATCTGTGCCCACCCCCATATGGCGGGGACCCTGTCCGTCCTCCGTGATACTGGATGAAAACAGTTCCGTATTTTTGGCGAGCGCGACGAGATCTTGATACTTGGAAACTATCCAGCCTAGGTTAGGGTCTTTGCCCCTACCTGAATGCTCTTGTAATTCCTCATAGAGGGCATAGGGACATTGAATATGCTCACTATCCAGCAGGTCGACCTCCATCACAGTTGATGGCACTGGGGCGTCATTGGAGTCCACAACCGTCACCCGGTTATGCCCAGCGGCGCTACCTGGCCAGAGGCAACAGGGTTGTTTTTGGCTATCTCGCCGAATTCAGACACCTACTGCAATCCTCAGTAATGGCCGGGCCCACGCACCTAGCGGTATCGGGACCATTTTTATTTCAGGGCCCCAGCCCTCGCTAGACTTAAGCCCCAAGACCGACATTCTTCATCAACAGAACAGCCGGCAGTTGCTCACAAGAGTATTACGGTTACTTGTGCCGAACAAGTCTTATAGGGAAGTCGATCTAGCGGCCCAGCGACAGGGGCCTGCAGAACTCGGAGGCTTGATTATTCGGTTGCGGTTACCCACTCAGCGATCACCGGCTGTAGTGCCGTACCGACTAACTCGATGATCAAACCCCCATTGGGTGGCATCAAATAGCAGATAAGGCCATACCCATCATCGGGTGAGGCACCGGCGGCTAGCACCCGCCAACCCTGGGATTGCAGGGTATTGGCGGCGTCAGCCAAGTCCTCGGTCCAAAAACCGATATGACGACTGTCCGGCAACTGAGCGGGATCGTAAAAAGGTGAGCTGCCCTGACATAGCTCGAGATGCACCGGGCCTTCTCTGCTGTAGCAAGCATGGACGACTATTTCGTGCTCTCCTGCTTCAGGCGTCCAAAAAGGCAGTGGATCAAAGCTCCGCACTGGACTCCATTCGACGCCTAGGCTCTGACCGAGAGAATCTCGCGCCGAATGGATATCAGCTACTGCGATACCGTTGTGGAAACAATCGCTCATTTTTAACATACATCCCCTCCTCGGGATCGCCATCATTACTTTACGAAGGAATTACTGGGCCGCCCAATGGAGATCAACCGGCAGAGCGTCTAGGCCCATTGTTGTTCCCCCGTGACCGATAATTTTGCGGTCTGAACTCAGGGAAACCGAGCCGACCCTCCGACAAAACTCCTCAAGGACCACTCTGACTTCTAGTTTTGCCAGGTGTAACCCAACACATTTGTGTGCTCCGGCGCCAAAAGCATGATGCCGATTTTGCTCTCCACGACTTCGGTTGGAATCAAAGGTGTCGGGCGCTCCAAATACTTGGGGATCGCGGGACGTAATCGCACTGGGAACCACCACGTTATCACCCGCCTTAATCAGCACACCCTCAATTTCGATATCTTGTTCACAAATACGATTCAAACTGATAAACGCATTTAAACGCAGAAACTCTTCAACTGAAGCCGCGACCTTTTCCGGGTCCTCGTGCAACTGCGCGTACTGATGCGGATTGCGGGCTAGCTGCAGAATGGTAAAGGAGAGCATAGATGCCACTGTATCGATACCGGCCAGAAATAGTAGGTAAGCAATACCCTGAACTTCCTCAGCGGTTAGTCGCTCGCCTTCTACCTCCGCGGCCAGCAGTAAATCGACAATATTACCTGCACCCGGTTGCTTCTGATGCTGCTCTACTACCTGCTGCAGATGCAGCGCTATTTGCTGACCACAGGCAAGTCGTTCTTCGAGTGTAGGCGCTCGGTAGAAACCTGTCTCCCAAGCGTAGAATTGGGGTAGCATCGTAGATTCCAAACCCATCTGTTCGGCAAAAACCCGCGTCGGAATGGGCTTGGCGATATCACTCAGAAAGTCAATTTTATCGTTACCCATCACTGCATCTAGAACAGCACAAGCGTGAGCTCGAACGCTCGACTCCATTGTTTTCACGACATCAGGCTGAAATACCGGCAGTAGCAAGCGTCGGTAACGTCGATGTTCATCGGGTCCGCTTTCGAGTGGGATCAATCGTGGACGTTGCTGATAGTTAGCCGGAACACCGATAGGGAAAGAGCCAAAGTTTTTGGCATCGCAAAGCACTTGATGGGCCAACTTGTGAGTAAAGATAATCCAGTGGCCATCGTTGTGCGGGGTGTAGGCCAAGGAGCGCTGCTCTTGGGCCAACCAGGCCAACATACAAGCCTGAGGATCCTGACTCAGCGCAGAATCTGCGACGATATCGATGTCACAACGCAGGCTTTCCGGCACTTCACTCCAGTTAGTCGGCATATTACTAACCCTCCAATATGACCAAGCATTTGCCCCGGGAGGCTCCGCTCATCATGTCGCAAAATGCGATGGGGGTTTCTTCGATACCTTGGTAGCGCTGATCAAAGGTCTTTAACTCACCCGTTCTTAATTGCGCTTCAAGCGCCTCAATCACCGCAGGAAATTCATGGGTATAATCTGAAAACATAAATCCTTCCATGCGGGCACGCTTGGTAATGAGCTCCCAGGTGTGCGTCACCGGCTCTACATCCGACTCGTATTGCGATATAGCACCGCATAGCACCAGCCTTGCACCCTCTTGCAACTGCTGCATCACAGTGTTCAACACCGAGCCACCCACATTATCAAAAAACAGGTCAACCCCATTCGGTGCCGCTTCGGCCAAAGCCTGTGCGAGGTCAGGCTGCGCTTCTCTCGAGATTGCCAGGTCGTAACCCACCTCTTCAGTGAGCCATTGCGCCTTCTCTGTCGAACTCACCAAACCAATGGTGCGACAACCTGCAGCTTTTGCCAGCTGCCCCACAATGGTACCCACAGCACCACCCGCGGCACTAACGACAACAACATCTCCAGATTTTGGCTGACCAATACGAAACAAACCAAGCCAAGCAGTCATGCCGGTTGGCCCCAATGTCGACATATACTCAGACAGTGCTAGATCATCTGCTGCCACCAGCGGTGAACAAAGATCAGACCCGTCCAACACGCTCATTTCCTCCCACGCCGTTCGGGCATTGACTAACGTTCCTACCGCATAGTCAGGGTGTCGAGACTCAACAACCTCGCCCAAGACAATACTTTGCACCGGTTCGTTAAGCTGCATTCCTGTAAGGTAGTTGTCTCCTGCACCTGCAGACATCCACTGCCTAAAACCCGCATCTAACGAAAACACTCGATTTTTAATGAGAAACCAACCGTCAGGTACCTCTGGGCGTGGCACATCAACAACCTCAAAATCGCCCGGCGTAACAGCTCCAGCGGGATGTCTAATTAAATTGACGGATCGCGGCATAATGTTTCTTCCTCGGGTTACGTTGTGTTTTCACGTGAGGCTTGAGAATATCGCACAGGGTATATTCAATAACAAACAGATTTGTATGTTTGTATTTTTATACTGACCAAAAAATCAAGTCAAAGAACATAGTGCAGACTCGAATTTGCGCAACCCAAATCTACCTTTGCCGGCGGCCTATGACCTCCGCCGATCGCGTATTGATCGCTTTATTTCATTGCAATACCCGATCAGTCAATGCACAGTCGTGGCGTATTAGCCCCGAATTAAGCCACTCAATATGGCCCGAGTAGACACACGCCACCGCGCTAACCGCGGCAGCTTTTAACACTTGCTTTTGGACGCTAAGCGCCCCAGAAACAATAAAACGAGGAGACAATTATGGCTAGCGGCGGTTGTTTATGCGGAGATGTCACTTACGAATATGAACAAGAAAAATCCACCGCTGCGCTGCACTGCCACTGTCGCGACTGTCAGAAAGTCACGGGGTCAGGCAAAGCCACTATCGCGCTCTTCCCAGAGGACGCTGTACAAATTACAGGTACTTTCAAACAGTACGGCACCCTCGGTTCCGATGGATCCCACGTCAATCGCGGCTTTTGCTCCCGCTGTGGCAGCCAGATGTTTACCCACATCGACGAGATGCCGGGGTTCATCTTCGTTAAGGCAGGCACTTTAAACGATTCATCGTGGGTGACAGCATCACTCAACTGCTGGGAATCGACAGCGTCACCTTGGTCACCGGCAGACAGCACACTACCCGGCGCGGAAAGAAATCCAAACCTTTGACGGCTAATGAGCACAACTCATCCAAGCCTGTGCAGCAAAGGCCACGCAGCATCCATACGCAAGGTATAAGAATTCACCGCCAAGTATTTTTACCCGGGCCTTAAAAATTTAAAGCTCAAGGTCTCACGAGCAATGTGGAACAAAGGAATGTCACTATGTATTCAGAGTTAAAAGGGAAAGTCGCTGTTGTGACAGGTGGCGGAGCTGGTATCGGCCGCGCCTGCGCCGCACGACTTGCAGAGTCTGGTGTCGCAGTAGGCATCGCTGATATTGATGGCGACGCAGCAGACCAAGCCGCTGAAGAGTTAATGTCCCAAGGTCATCGTTGCGTGGCGATAGTTACTGATGTCAGTAAAGCCGAGGACGTTGAACGATTGTTTCAAATGACCAGCGAAGCCTTTGGCCCCATAGGTATCGCAGTCAATAATGCGGGGGTTGGCTCGCCACTAATACCGCTTGGTGATACTGAGGAAACGGATTTTGACCGAGTCATGGCCGTCAATCTGAAAGGGGTCTGGCTGTGCATGAGAGCGGCCTTGCGTCACATGACACCGCTAAAATCCGGCTCTATTATCAATATGGCCTCGGCTCTGAGCACCACCACTTTCCCGGGCAGCAGCCTTTACACAGCTAGCAAGCACGGCGTCGCTGGGCTGACTCGAAGCGCCGCCGTCGAGTATGGGGAGAGTGGCATTCGCATTAATGCGATTTGCCCTGGCTTTATTTCTACGCCCCTACTACACAGCACGGTTACTGAAGAGGCAGCCAAAGCAATGGCTGCGAGACACCCGATGAACCGGCTGGGCACGCCTACAGAAATCGCTGACGCGGTGGCTTACTTGGCATCAGATGCCTCGTCCTTTGTTACCGGCAGCCTATTCTCAATTGATGGCGGCTGGACAGCGACTTAAAGGAAACACCCGCTTGCAAGCAAGTCGGCTAAGGTTCCGGGGAATGATTCAAATGGGCTGAGGAAATTGAGGAGAGCGTCCAAGGGGGCGCATGAACGTCACGCCGCTGCTACTCGAGTATTTCTTACCCGGCTTTTACGCCAATCATGCCAGCTTCAACCTGCACATCGAAGGTTTTCAAAGCCACTCGCGTTAACTGGCCAACGGGCTCGCCTGTTCGAAGATTGAAGCGCACACCATGCAACGGACAAGACACATGGCCTCGGCGAATACGGCCCCCTGCAAGGGGTTCCTGCTGGTGCGTACAGCGACTTTCAATGGCAAATACCTCGCCATCAGCATTACATAGCAAGACCTCACAGCCATTGACCGTCACCACCTCACTGCTGTTTGGTGCCAAGGCCTGCAGCTCCAACACTGGTATGTAATCACCCATCAACTTACGACTCTCTGAAAATACGCGTGGCTGACAAAGATAAGCAACGCAAGCCGTAATAGCAACAAACAAACGTGCTTGCTTCTTTTCTAAACCACAGCTAGCTTAGTAGCACCTTTAAAATATATTTGGAGCGAATACGCCGTGCTACCGATAACAAAACAACAATGGACCCTAAAAGCGCGTCCACAAGGAATACCTGATCGAAGCGAAGTTGATATCGAAACCCGCACAATTGATCATGTGCCAGACGAACATTTACTTATTGAATGCCTCTATTTTTCTATGGATCCCGCAATCAGAGGATGGATGTCGGACGTACCCAATTATCTGCCGCCTATTCCCATAGGGGACTCCGTTCGCTCATCGGTCGTTGGAAAAGTATTGCAGAGTGAGGCAGACGGCTTTGCAGCCGGTGATCTTGTTGTTGGAACGGGCGGCTGGGAAACTCATGGCGTGGTGCCTGCGGCCTACTTCGCCGTCATCCCCGCAGACAGCCCATTTCCCACTCACTACTATCTGAGCGCCCTCGGCGCTGTGGGCCTAACGCCCTACTTCGGTCTACTTCGAGCGGGAAAAGCTGCCGCAGGGCAAACGTTGCTGATGAGTGCAGCAGCAGGTGCTGTGGGGTCGATTGGCGGACAGATTGGCAAAATTCTAGGGCTGCGAGTTGTTGGCATCGCCGGCAGCGATGAAAAATGCCAATGGGTGACTGACGAGCTGGGGTTTGATGGCTGCATCAATTACAAAACCTGCGGCGATATGGAGACGGCGATTCGAGATGCTTGCCCGGAAGGGGTCGACCTGTTTTTTGATAACGTCGGCGGCGAGATACTAGATGCCGCGCTGATGAATTTAAATAAAGACGCCAATATTGTTTTCTGCGGCAGCATCAGCAATTACAACGCGACTGAGCCTGTGCCCGGACCCTACAATTGGTGGCAGGTGCTGGCTAGAAGCGTGACTGTTCAGGGCTATCTTATCAGCGACTATCTGTCCGAGTTCCCCGAGGGGCAGGCACAAATTTCGGAGTGGATTAACGCAGGACAACTTAAATTCAAGGAGCATATCGTCGATGGGTTCGAAAATACCCTTGACGCCTATAACCTGCTGTTCGAAGGCAAAAATGACGGCAAGTTGATGGTCAAAGTCTAGCTATATGGGGGAGTTTATCTCCCCCAAATTTTCTACAACTTTGGAAATTCACCCTCGCCGCCCTCGGCGTAATACTGAATGCAGCGATGAGCAAATTGGTTGCCGCTTTCGTTCTTGCCAAAAATAACGTCCGCCAAATGGCCTGACTGCAAACCGCGCTGCACCTGCAAGCCCACCTGGTAATCTTCTTCGTCGACAACTTGCATAAGCCAATCGGCCATCTGCTCCAAAGCTGCAACCTCCTCTGCATCTTTTGGCTTCGTATGGTGGATAAAGTGCAGCACGGTTGTATTTTCAAGCGGCCCAGGGCCAGGGATCAACTGAGCGATCTGAGTGATTTCAGGCGCCACAAAAATCGAGACGTTGGGAAAGAATAGGCGGATAAAATCGTAGCCATCGTTTTCATGCTGCCACAGCTCATCCTTTGGAATATCTTTTAACTTCTCAATCGTTTTAGCCGGGTAACCTACCAGCATATGCGGGCCATAAGCCTCAAATGCCATAACGTTCGTATAGGTCCTCGGGGCAATTGTCTCAGGATGAGCTGCTTGAAAATGATACCCCTCCAAGTAACCATCCAGTGCCACCTTCCAGTTGGCACCATGAATCACACGCTGGCCCACGTAGTACCAACCGTCAAACTGCTTCTCTGCAATATCGTCCATCATCTCACCGAGGAAGCCACGGATATCACATTCGGAAGCAGGATCGAGCACCGCAAAAATTAGCCCACCCTCCTCATGACACGGAAAAGCGATGAGGTCTCGATCGCCTCGACAATCTTCTCCAAACTTAACCATGTCGGCGACGCCTCTCAGGCGGCCATCACCGCCATAAGTCCAAGCATGATAGGGACAGCTGAAGGTCTTTTTATTGCCCGATGGCCTAGATTCGAGAATCATGCCCCTGTGGCTGCATACATTCATGAGAACCCTGGCGGAGCCATCGGCTTGCCGGCAAATCAGCAAAGGTGTGCCTAAAATATCGAGCGTTTTGAAGTCTCCCTTTTCGGGAATTTCATGTGAAAGCCCCACTAGAATTGGCAGACTCTGAAATATGCCATCCATTTCCTGTTGCCAAACATCGGTATCGGTGTATTGCGTGGCAGGAACCCGCAGCGTATCCGCAGCGTAGTCGGTGGTCCCATTAGCGACGTGATCGCGTAATCGGGCTGCCATCTGATTGTAAAGTGCGTGCCTGTCCATTGCCGACTCCCGACTTATTATCAAAAGAAACTCACCAAACGGCACTTTTGTGTGTCGAGCACACACGCTCACCGCTTATCTAGAACCCGAGGCTAGAATTGACCCAATAAAAAGTCAAGCATGCTTGCTTTTTTCTGGTCGCTTACATACCCTACTGGTCGATCAGCCAATCACACATCGGTTGCGTGACCGCCAGTACCGTAACATCAATGCGCACGCAGCCAATCTCGCAGCGTGCGCAGCAAAGGACGAACCTATGGGCGACAAACTCGCTGGCAAAGTGGCACTTATCACCGGCGGCACCAATGGCATCGGTAAAGCCACCGTAGAGCGCTTCATGGCAGAAGGCGCTGCGGGTGTTGTGTTTACTGGTAACAACATTGAAGCTGGTACTGCCATTTCTGCAGCAACGGGCGCAGACTTCGTTCAACACGCCGTTCAAGATATTCAGGGCTGGTCAGCGGTAAAAGACTTTATTGGAAATAAGTTTGGTCGCCTTGATATCGCCTTTGCTAACGCCGGCACCAACACCGGTGACAGCAACATTGAAGATGTGACGCCAGAGGCCTGGCAAAACCTACTCGACATCAATCTGACAGGGCCCATGATGACGATTAAGGCCGCCGCAGAGCTTATGCGCGCCAACCCTGAAGGTCCGGGAGGGTCGATTGTGCTGAACAGCTCAATCAACGGGATTTTAGCCCTTGCAGGCGACGTCACGTATTCAACCACCAAAGGCGCCATGCGTTTACTCGCAAAATCGAGCGCGGTGCATCTTGCCAAAAGCAATACCAATATCCGCGTTAACACGATTCATCCCGGGGTCATTGGCACGCCGCTTATTGAGGGAGCCATCAATAGCGCCCCCGACCCATCAGCGGCTCGATCTATGCTGGAGGGTATCGCACCCATGGGACGACTGGGTCAAATGGAAGAGATCGTCAACCTCCTGATTTATCTGGGATCAGACGAATCACGCTTCATGACAGGGTCTGAGTTGGTCATCGACGGAGGATCAACCGCGGGTTTGCCCGGGGTCTAGATCCGCAAGCAGCACCTCACCGATTGCTCCTACTACTCGCCGTGGAGCACGCGAAAACGTCTTAAGGCGAATTTCCACTCACCCTGCTCACGGACGCACTCATCCTCGTACTCGCCTCTGGGCTCAATTTGGGTGCCATCCTGCATGACAGCAACCTCACTGGTGTAGCTGCGCATGACTGCATGGTCTCCATCAACGGAGATATAACCCGGTTGTGCCATCATGTTGACAAAGGGAAAGAGTTGCATCGCTTCTAACCATGCCGAAACAATGTTCTCCCGCCCGGTGATGCCGGACATCTCTAGATGAGGCAACTCCCAGACCGCGTTATCCGCCCAGGTACTACCCCAGATGGTAGCATCGCGTTGGTTTACACCATCGCAGTAGCGCTCTAGCAAGGCGCGAATCTCTAGATGATCCTGAAAATCTTTCATAGGTTCTCCAAATAATTCCGGCGAAGTCACCCGCCCACGCCGCCACAAACAGTTACATTGGCCGTCGGCACTCCAACCTTTATTGGTTGATCAAGCCACCATCAACAACCAATTGTGTTCCCGTAATATAGGCCGACAGATCGCTCGCCAAAAACAGTGCCGCGTCGCCGATTGTCTTGGGGGCCCCCATGTAACCCATTGGGATCACCGATACCAGCAAATCGTATTCGTCGGTATTTTCTGATGATGCCTGCACGTTCATATTAGTCGCGATCATACCGGGGTGGATGGTGTTACAGCGTATACCCTCGGCCGCAGTTTCCGCCGCGACTGCCTTGGTAAAACCGAGAACCCCGCCTTTACTAGCCGCGTACGCACTGACTCCAATCACACCCACGAGTGCCGCCACTGACGACATGTTAATAATAGATCCCTTCGTGCCAGTTTCTCTCATCATTGCGACGGCGGATTGCGTACCTAAAAACAAGCTCGTCATATTCACCACCATCTGGCGGTTATAATCTTCGAGGGTGATGTCCTCCAGCTTTTTAAGGACTGCAATCCCCGCGTTATTTACGAGAGTATCAATGCGCCCATGATCGTCCCTAATACGGCCCATCGTAGCCTGCCATCCCTCGGGGTCGGTGACATCTTGACGCCAGGCCGTTGCTGAACCTCCCGCCGCGTTAATACTTTCAGCCGTAGCATTGGCACCATCGAGGTCGACATCAGTCGCAATAACAGTCGCACCTTCTGCACCGAAACAGTGTGCGATCGCATGCCCCAACCCTGGATTTGAAGCTGCACCTGTTACCAGACAAACTTTGCCGCTTAGTAACCCCATGATGAACTCTCCCTTTATATAAAATTATCAGTTGCTGGAACAATTTATTCTGGCGCAGGTATTTCGCCCGCCGCGATCATCGCTGCCTCTAATTCGTGGGCACGAGGGTTTCGACGCAAGCACAAGCCACCATTAACCTGTAGGTTTTCGCCCGTCATGAAGCAGTCTTCGCTCGCCAAGAAAAGCGCGGCAGCGGCAATATCATCTGAAGTGCCGTAGCGTTCCAAGGGGTAACACTGCGCGAAGGCCTGCGCCAATGCTGGGCTTTGCAATGCGTCAGCAGTCATGGGCGTATCGGTCAGTCCGGGAGAAATGGTGTTGGCCCGAATACCTTTCGCGCCAAACTCATTGGCGACGGTACGAATAACATGATCGATACCCGCCTTCGTGCCCATATAGGCCGCATGATTGTCCAACATGATCTTTGCCGTAGCAGAAGATATTTGAATAATACAGCCTTGCGTCTGAGCCGACATGACCTCAACTAAACGTTGCAGCCAGATGAACGGCCCCTTAAATTGAAGGTCAATCATGCGGTCGAGTTCATCTTCGGTAGTTTCACAAAACCCATTCAGCAGCCCCCAGCCTGTGGCGTTAATCGCCACATCAATAGCCCCATGCCGCTTCTGAATCTCGTTCACCATATGACCGATAGAAGCACGATCACAGAAATCACAAGCAACCCAATCACCGTCGATCGATGACGCAAGATCAGCCAAGACATCGGTTCGACGACCAGACACGACGACCTTAGCGCCCGCCTCTGCAAAACGGCGCGCCATAATCTGCCCCATGTTGCCGGGAGATCCTGCCCCCACAATAGAAACGACTTTGCCTGCGCCAGAGAAACTTCCAAACATACGCACTCCGCTCAATGACTTTGGTAAATCAAAAAATTCAAAACACTGTGTCTGCTAGCAAAACAAAGCCGTTGGCGAGACAGCGCCCCATCACGTCTCCAGCTTGTAAATCGATACCAACTGATCGGTGACCAAATCGATGATGCTTTCAGCCCGCTTCTTTCTCTTGCTGCACCGATAAGTTGTCGCCATACCATGCATAGCAAAATGCACCAAATCATGGGCTGCCTGCAATGACTTAACGCCGCGCCACTGAGGAAAAACCGTCTTAGCCGTCAGCAAGAATTGCTTCTCAAAGTCCTTTTCGAATTCTTCGATAACCTCACCCAGTTCGTCATCAGTGCGAGCCGCAGATACCAGCTCCTGGTAAGCAACAAACGAGGGTAAGTTGTGGTATTCCCACGCGGCTTCAACCGAACGCCGAACGTCGGCCCTAGTGATTTTTTTAGCGATATTTTTCTCGCCCATGAGTTGACGGTACTCATCCAGCCGCCGCTCATGCAAGAAGGCAATCACCACCTTGATTACCTCCGCTCTGGCGGAGAAGTGATGCATCATTGCACCTCTGGAAACACCCGCCTCTGAGGCAATCATCGCGGTTGTCGTTTTGTTATAGCCCTCTTGGACTAAACAGCGGACGGCCGCCTCAAGGATGGCTCTCCGGGTCATCGCGCTTTTCTCTGCTTGCCAGCCATCGCCCGTTCGGGTTCCATTTGAGGCTGCTGGTATCTTTTTCTTCAGCGACGCCTTGGTTCGCTTTATCGCGCTCGAGCCAAGAGAATTTGTTGTTTTACTCATAATAATTTCGCAAGTCTAGCCACTGTTGTTGGCGATCCAGATTGAGAATCCTATAAAGTGCGGTGAAACGCAATGGATGGAGAGATAATATCAAACAAACCTGCTTGCTTTTTTTTATAAGCGTTCCTAGTATCACCCTGAAGCAACAAAAATGTCATGGTAAAGCGGCAGCCTGTGAACGTTCTCCGAACTGACTGGCTGCCCAACTCAGAAACCGAACGGGGCGCGTGCAGGGCTCGGATAACACGCTAAACGCCATTTAGAAATAATCTGTGACCTTGACCACTAGCTATAAGAAAGAATACGCGAGTAAGCGTGGTCGCAAGCACATAAGGGTAAGAAGATGCAGACTCAACAACCGCTTCATCCCGGCTTGTTTAGCTGGCCAGGCTCATCGCCACAGCTACTGGGAAGCCGCTGCAAAGACTGTGGTGAACATGCTTTTCCCAGCCAGCACAGCTGCCGTGCCTGCGGCAGTGAACGTACTGAGGTTGTGGAACTGGGCAATGCCGGCACGCTCTGGACATGGACAATACAAAGCTTTATGCCCAAAGCCCCCTATTTAACCGATGAGACCCCCGAGAATTTCCGCCCTTATGGCGTGGGTTATGTGGAGCTCGCTTGCGGCATCAAGGTTGAGAGTCGATTGCATGAAAATTCAGCCAATGCCTTGCGGATTGGCCTACCCATGAAGCTTGAGATCGTTCCTGTACGCCTCGATAACGACGGCAACCAATTAGTGACCTTTCAATTTCGAAGTGCGGAGGCGTTATGACAGACGTAGCCATTGTTGGATTAGGACTGCATCCGTTTGGTCGTAGCCCCAGCCTTTCGGGTTTAGAACAGGGCGCGATTGCCGCCAGAGCGGCGATTGCCGATGCAGGCACTGAGTTCAAAGCGATGGAATTTGCATTTGGTGGGAGCCAAGATGGTGGCAACGCTGACTCGCTGGTGAACCTGCTGGGTTTAACGGGCCTGCAATTTACCAACATTTGGAATGGCTGCGCGACCGGTGGCAGCTCGCTAAATGCCGCTTACTCAGCGATCAAGTCTGGTCAGTACGATATGGGGCTTGTTGTCGGCTTTGATAAGCATGCTCGCGGCGCGTTCAATCCCCAACCAAAAGACTGGGGGCTTGACGACTGGTATGGGGAAACGGGGCTAATGCTGACTACGCAATACTTCGCTATGAAAATCCAGCGCTATATGCATGACTATGATATCTCCCGCGAAACCTTAGTCCGGGTTGCAGAAAAAGCTTTTCGTAACGGATCAATCACACCGACCGCTTGGCGACAGACCGCGTTGTCTACCGAAGAGATCGAGCAAGCCCCAATGGTAAGCGAACCCCTCAATAAATATATGTTTTGCTCACCGGCCGAAGGTGGATGCGCTCTTGTGCTTTGTCGCGCTGATATCGCCCAAAAATTTACGAAAAATCCGGTGCTTCTAAGAAGCGCGGTGGTTCGATCACGCCACTACGGAAGTTTTGAGGTATTTAGCCCCTCACAAGCACCCGCGGTTGCTCCCTCACCCACTGTTACCGCATCACACGCAGCCTTTGAATTTGCAGGTATCGGGCCTAAAGATGTCGACGTCGCGCAACTTCAAGATACCGAGGTCGGCGCCGAAATCATGCATCTCGCAGAAAATGGATTCTGTGAACACGGTGAACAAGAACGGTGGATAAATGAAGGTGCCACAGAGATCAATGGGATACTCCCAGTCAATACCGACGGCGGTTGTTTAGCTAATGGGGAGCCCGTAGGTGCTTCGGGTTTAAGGCAGGTCTATGAAATTTGTCACCAGCTGCGTGGCACTGCAGGCAAACGCCAGGTTCCCAATGCGCCCAAAGTGGGTTACACCCATGTCTACGGTGCGCCCGGTATCAGTGGGGTCAATATTCTGACAACCTGAGGGCTGTCATACAAACGGATCGATCAGGAGAGGTCTATGAACAAAGCAGAAGATAAGAAACAGGGCGATGGCGGCCGCTTTCAAGGCACGACATTTCAGGATCTTCTAGACCAGGAAACTGTTGAAGTTCCAGAATTCTTGCGATTGCAAAGCAATCCACCTCTGGGCGATGAGGATTTATCTGTAGATCGCTATATCAGCCGAGACTTTTTTGAACTTGAAAAAAATCGCATGTGGTCCAAAGTCTGGCAAATGGCTTGCCGAGAAGAGGACATCGCCGAGCCGGGGGACCATCATGTCTACAATATCATCGACAATAGCGTCATTATCACCCGAACACCCTCTCTCTCAATTCGAGGATACATAAACAGCTGTCTGCATCGCGGACGCTGCCTGCGCGATGAGTCGGGGTCTGTGACTGAGTTCCGCTGCCCCTTCCACGGCGCCACTTGGAACCTTGATGGGGAGTTTCAAGGCATCCCCTGCCAGTGGGATTTTGATCACCTTGCTGACCGCGATATGGCCCTTCCCGAAGTGAAAACTGCCACGTGGGGCGGCTTTGTATTTATCAACTTTGATCCTGACTGCGCGCCCCTCGAGAGCTACATGGAGGTGATGCCTGAACATTTCTCTCGCTACCCCCTCGAGAAGTACTTTAAAGGTGTGCACGTTCAGCGCGTCATGAAGTGTAATTGGAAGGTCGGTGCGGAAGCTTTTATGGAGTCCTGGCATACCCTCGAAACGCACAAACAAATCCTTACATTTACCGGTGACGAAAACTCCCAATACGACACCTTTGGCGATAATGTCAGCCGCTCCGTAACCCCAATGGCCGTTCATAGCCCTCACTTAGATAACATTTCTGATGAAGCCATTATCAGAGATATTCTCAAGCTGTCAGGGCGCATGGCATTGGATAGTGATGAAGGTGTAGAAATGCCTGAGGGAATCTCTGCCCGCCGCTATGTCGCCGACATGAATCGAGAAATGTTTGAGGAAGCCTCAGGTCAAGATCTCTCAGACGCCACCATGGCGGAGCTGGAAGATGCGATTCTATATAGCCTGTTTCCTAATTTCCAAGTTTGGGTAGGTTACAACGGCAATATTGTTTATCGGTTTCTCCCCAATGGAGATGATCCCCACAGCTGTATTTTTGATGTCATGATTCTGTTGCGCTACCCGGAGGGTGGCGAACGGCCAGACCCCGCGGATTGCATTGTAATTCCTGAAACTGAGTCTTTTTCATCGGTTCCTGAATTGGGCGCGTTAGGCCCTGTTTTCGATCAGGATGATGCCAACTTACCTGCGGTACAACGGGGTATGAAGGCCTCAAAAAAGGGCGCCGTTAGCTTGGCGAGCTATCAAGAAAGTCGCATACGACATTTACACGCCACTCTCGATAACTATCTTAACTCCTGAGGAGGTCTTCATGAGTGACGCTCGAACAGCCGGTCGCATCAATGGCATCTTAGTGGCTAGCGGCTCTTGGCATGATATCGATTTTGCTCGCCTTGAACTGCTTAAGTTACTTGCCGAGTTTGATCGTGTTCGAATCCGAGTGTTTGAGGATTATGAGAACCTCGAGGCCCTTTCAGAAGCTGACTTTTTGGTCAGCTATACCTGCAATGTGGTGCCCTCTCTACCGGCTCAGGAAGCGCTGAAAACCTGGGTTCAGGAGGGTGGGCGCTGGTATGCACTCCATGGCACCAACTCCATTATCAGACTGATGTCAGACGGTATATTTGAGACACCCGATTGGGCGCCACTCTTTGTCGATACTCTGGGCTCAATGTTTCGGTCACATCCGCCCATTGAGCCCTACAGGGTGACGGTGGCTGATACCGACCATCCGCTGGTGGCAGGCCTAGAGTCCTTTGAAGCCACTGATGAGCAGTACTTGATGAAGACTTTTGGCGATCTCAAAGTGCTCCTAGAAACTGAGTATGGCGGCGATGCGCCGGGTTTCCGAGAGGATCATTGGGAAAAGACAAAACACCCGGTGTTTTACATAAAGGAACAAGGCAAAGGCGCCGTGTTGTATCTAACCCTCGGTCACTGCCGCCACCATTACGATATGCAGCCACTGATGGACTACTGGCCCAACATCGAACGTTGTGCTTGGGATACACCCCAATTTTATGAGCTGCTCCGACGGGGCTTGGAGTGGGCGATGGAGCCGGTTGATCAGGCTAGCTTAGCTGCCGCTGAAGAGGCTCGAAAAAATGCTCCAGAGCTCTAACCAATACTTAGCCGAGACTATCCCAGCATCGGCGTCTACGCGACGCCTTAAAAAGCGTCTTACTGCAATCTGGACTGGGCTTGCGATCGTTACCGCTATGGCTCAGGCATTCGCATCAACCCCAGCTGATACACCAGAACCTTCATCCGCTTACTCCGCGCCAATCGCCACAAATGAGCGTCAGCTTTTATGGGGTGATACGCACCTACACTCCAATGTCTCAGCAGATGCCTTTACCCTGGGCTCGCGATTGGGGCCCGATCAAGCCTACCGTTTCGCTATGGGGTTGCCGGTCACCAATGAGCTAGGACAGACTGCACGACTGCATGCCCCCCTCGATTTCCTCGCAGTCACCGACCATGCGGAATACCACGGCGTATTTCCGCTACTCGAAGAACGCGACTCCCACCTAAACGGCTGGCCCCTAGGCCAGCAAATGGCGGATCTGCTTCAGGCCGACAAAAATATAGAGCTGGCCAAGTTATTTTCCGATGCAATCCAAAGTACCGATTCGGCACTTCGAACGCCACAGCCACTCGTTGAAAGCGCTTGGCGCGCCAGTATTGACGCCGCTGATGCCGCGTATACTCCCGGAGTTTTTACAACCTTGATCGGGTACGAGTGGACCTCGATGGTAACGGGTGACAACCTACACCGAGTGGTACTGTTTCGTGACGGCTCTGAACGCACTCGGCAAGTTATTCCTTTTTCCGCTCAGGACAGCACCGACCCGGAGGCACTCTGGTCAGCGCTTTCAGACTATGAAGCGGCAACCGGTGGGCGGGCCATGGCCATTCCCCACAATGGCAATTTGAGTAATGGCCGCATGTTTTCTCCCATGCGTAACAACGGTGGCATGATCGATACCGACTACGCCAAACGGAGGCGTTACTGGGAGCCACTCTATGAGATGACTCAAGTTAAAGGCGACTCCGAAACACACCCCACCCTATCGCCTGATGATCCCTTTGCAGACTTTGAAACGTGGGACGACGGCAATATCACCTTGACCACCGCCAAAGAGCCCCAGATGTTGCCTTATGAATACGCACGCTCGGCATTGGGATTAGGTCTTGCTCATCGTGAGCAACTGGGCGTAAACCCCTTCGATTTTGGCATGATTGGCTCCAGCGACATCCACACCGCATTGGCCACAACCGAAGAAGACAATTACTTTGGAAAGTTTATTCATGACGGCCCTGCCCCGGGTCGCACCGAATTAAAAATGGCGGGCCAACTGCAACAAATTTGGCGCATGGTCTCATCGGGGCTTGCCGGAGTTTGGTCAACGCAAAATACCCGCGAGGCGATTTTTGATGCCATGCAACGCAAAGAAGTTTTCGCAACTACCGGCAGCCGAATTCGAGTGCGTTTTTTTGCCGGCTGGAACTTTGATAGCGCCACCCTGCAGGATTCACAGTGGACTCAAAAAGGCTATGCCCAAGGGGTTCCCATGGGCGGTCAATTACCGGCCATACAGGATAGTGACCTTGCACCCACCCTCATGATCAAGGCGCAAAAAGATCCTAATGCAGCACACCTTGATCGTATTCAAGTGATTAAAGGTTGGTTAGACCCCGAAGGAAAACACCAAGAAAGAATTTATGATGTTGTGGCTTCAGGGACCCGCAAGCGAAACCCCTCGAGCGGCCTTTTTGAGCCAGTTATCGACACAACTAATCTCGCCACGGCAACCTACAGCAATACCGAAGGCGCACCTCAACTCGAGGGCGTTTGGCGCGACCCAGATTTTGAATTGCAACAAGCCGCATTTTACTACGTCCGAGTACTTGAAATACCGACACCTCGCTGGACCAGCTATGACGCTGTACGCTTTGAAGAGGAGCGAATCGCTGGAGACGAGGGGAAACTTCAAGAGCGCGCCTATACGTCAGCTGTCTGGTACTACCCGCAGTAAAAATTGAAATCATTCAACGAAGTTCCAAATCCTACGCTTTGAATGGCGATTGGACCGCCGCTTAAATGCAAAACCTTGATCAAAAAGCTTCGCAGCGGTATTGGAATATAAATCTTGATCCACAGAACTTGCGATGTAAATCTCTAGAGCGCGATTTAGAACTAAAGTGGAAGTTCTATGCCTGTGACGAACAACACTTTGCAACGCGTCACATGCCACCGTTGGAGGGCAAAGCGTGTCTAGAGCCAAGGGTACGGAGGGTAAAGGGAAGCAACCACTACGTCGCTCCCAGTCCCCGAAAGTGAAGAAATTACCGTCGCCACCTAGCCCTTATGCTTGTTCTTGAATGCCTCATGAGCCGCTCTCAAGGGTGCCGCATCAAAATAGTAGGGCCTGATTTCACAAACCTTGCCGTCCCGGAACCTGAACAACTCGCATAAATGCGCCGGTTCGAGACCGTCAGCGAATTCAAAATGGAGGATGGTCACCACATAATCACCGCCACTGGTGATTTCCGTGCGTACCACGTTGGTGACCTCAATCATGCCAAACACTTGGGCGTAGAGATCCCGTAGCGCAGTTATACCGGTGAAAGTGCCGGCCATGGGCGTATCTGCAGCCTCTACGATAAAAAAATCGTCCGTCAATAAAGTTTCGCAGGTGTCAAAATCTCCCACTGCAGAGCTTTCATACAGTCGGTTCACGATGGCTACTTTCTCGTCGTCTGTCATATCTAACTTATCCTCACTGGTTGGAAAATCGCTCAATAATTTGTTTGCCCAAGGCCATTTGATGGACCTCATCGGGGCCATCGGCCTGACGACACCAACGTGCGTAATTGAAGTTCTCTGCCATAGACCAATCTTCCGTCAGCCCGCCAGCACCATGCATCTGCATACACCGATCAATCACAGTTTGTATAACGAGAGGCACGGTTGTTTTTGTCGATGCAATCATTGGAATGGAGGCTTTTACCCCCTGATTGTCGATCGTCCAACAGGTTTTCTGAACCAGCAAACGTGCCATCTCTATTTCTGAGAAACATTTGGAAATATTTTCCCGGATCGACTGATGCTTACTCAGAGGACGGCCAAAAGTCTGTCGGTCGGTAACCCGTTGGCAAGCATTTTCTAAGGCCTGCTGACCCGCACCAATCAAACGCATGCAGTGGTGCATACGTCCGGGCGCCAAACGGGTTTGAGCAATTTCAAAACCACGCCCCTCCCCTGCAAGAACATTGTCCAATGGCACCCTCACCTCGTCGAACACAATTTCTGCATGACCCAAAGGCGCATCATCGTAACCCAGTGTCGTGAGCGGCCTGATGATGTTCACCCCGGGCATGTCTTTGGGCACCAAAACTTGGCTCTGCTGAAGGTGACGATTGCTGTTCTCCGGATCACTTTTGCCCATCACGATGAGAATTTTGCAGCGCTCATAGAGGGCGCCGGTGATAAACCATTTCCTGCCATTTAGCACCCAGGAGTCGCCGTCTCTGCGAATACTCAGCTGTACATTGGTGGCGTCGCTGGAGGCAACTTGAGGCTCTGTCATCGCGTAGGACGATCGGATTTCACCAGCCAGCAAAGGGGTCAACCACTCGGCTTTCTGCGCCTCGGTGCCAAAGTTCATGAACACTTCCATGTTGCCCGTATCGGGAGCATTACAGTTAAAAACCTCCGCGGACCAAATGACGCGCCCCATCTCCTCTGCCAAAGGGGCATATTCTAAAAAGCTTAAACCGCCCTGCTCACTAAATTCAGCATGGTCAGGCGGCACAAACAAATTCCACAGTCCCTGATCTCTCGCCTTGCGCTTGAGCTCATCCATGAGCGGCAAGGGTGCAAACCGGTTCTCGGCAGAAGCCAACCCATGCCGATAAGCGACCTCGTTAGGAAAAATAAATTCGGCCATGAAGGCCTTAAGGCTTGCCAATAAGGCTTCAGATTTTTCGGAAACAGTATGCATAGTCGTTTGAACAACCCTCGTTATTACGCTGTGTTTTGGCGATTGAGTAGCATGTTTCGTCAACATCCCACTGGACTCGCCATCTTATCGTCAACTTATCGTAATGGCCTAAAATTCTGAAGGCCATCGCTATATCTCTACTTATATCTCACAGTCGGCGACAAGCACTCTGAAAGGGTAAAACCCTGATGGCTTTACCCCTAACCGCTTTTTAGCACAAACTCGATCGGTCAGAACTTTGCTGTCGCCAACGATCACAGCATCAATGTTTTGCCGTATCGTTTATTCCTCCGGCGCTACTTCTAGAACTAAACCATGCAACTCAGAAGTCATGGATATCTGACAGCTCAGGCGTGATCGATCTTTGTCGAAATGATCTGAATACGCGAGTAATAAATCTTCAACCTGTTCACGAGGGGGCAAACGCGACACCCATTCCTCAGCAATATAAACGTGACAGGTGGCACAAGACGCACAACCACCGCAGGCCGCTTCCACCCCTTGATCATTTTCAAAGAGCAGTTGCATCAAGGTGGCCTGCCCGGCACTTTGTTCTAGCGTGTCGGTTACGCCATCGCGCGAAATGACCGTAATTTTCGTTAAATCAGACATCGTAAAATATCTCCCAAATAGTAAGCATCAGTATCAAAGCCATAATCAGAGCCCCTGCAGGACCACCTATTCACCATGCAGACCCGGGACACCTGCGCCGTTTCAGGCAACGCGCAATTTTTAATAATCGGTGGCACAATGCCATTGTTCGTTAACACAAACAATCCTGTTTGTTTGCTTCGTACATATTGTTATATTCTCAGAACGGCATTGCATTGCGGACGGGGCCTTAGGTACATCTCCAAGAGCAATAAAAGCAACCAAATACGTAACTGGAGTCTCATGCCACGGCACACATACCGAAATACGACGCTAGCCAGAGCAGCCCTGAAACTATCTCAGAACTGCCCTGAGGCCACTGCTATTCACTTTGACGACGGTTCCTCTATAAGCTACGGCGAAGCATGGACATCTGGTGCAGCACTGGCCTCTGCGTTACTCGCAAGAGGAACCCATCCCGGTGATACGCTAAGCTTTCAGCTTCCCAATGGCCGATATGCTGTTATCGTCATGCTGGCTGCCGCTATTGGAGGGTTCGTAATCAATCCCATCGTGCCCATCTACCGCGGTAAAGAGGTTCGATACATCCTCCGCCATGCAGAAACTCGCGTTCTTTTTATCCCTGCTGAACTACGTGGCTTTAATTACGTCGCCATGATGGAACAGCTTATAGACGACTGCCCCGACCTACGTCAGGTGATTTATTTAGGTGAATCACAACATTTATCCGAAAAATTTGAAGCCTTTGACCTGGTACTTGAATCTGGAAAGGAGCAATTCCCAGAGCCCGCCCAAGCCGATCCAGACGATACCAAAATACTGCTCTACACCTCGGGGACAACCGGTAACCCCAAGCAAGTACGTCACAGCCATAATACGCTCAACGCCGCCCTTGATAACGGCGTCGACGGCTGGCAGCTAACAGACCAAGACCTCATGCTGATGCCGTCTCCCGTGACTCACATTACGGGCTACGTCAATGGTATGGAGATGCCTTTTTTCACCGGCGTAAAGACGCTGCTTATGTCTCAATGGGATGTGAATGAAGCCATCAAACTGATTGAAAATTATGGCGTCACGGCTTGCGTTAGCGCGACGCCATTTCTCAAGGAGCTGGTGGATACCTGCCAAGAAAAGGGCAAGACCTTACCGGGCTTTCGTTTGTTTGCCTGCGGTGGCGCCTCGGTGCCATCGGCCTTGATTCATTCTGCTTGGGATACGCTTGATGCTTGCCGGGCCGTGCGCGTTTATGGCTCAACCGAAGTTCCTTTAGTTACCGTTGGCTTCTTGGACGCTGAACAAAGAAGTCTTGCCGCCGAGACTGATGGCCGGGTTGCCAACTATGACGTCATTATTGTCGACGATCATGGTAACGATCAGGGCTTAGACACCGACGGTGAGATTTTAGCCAAGGGACCGGCCATGATGCTGGGCTACAGTGACAACGAACAAAATCGCGACGCTTTTACGCCATCGGGCTATTTTCGAACCGGCGATATCGGCCGCCTATTGGCCTCGGGGGCTCTGGTTATTTCCGATCGAAAAAAAGACATCATCATTCGGGGCGGAGAAAATATAGCTGCTAGAGAGCTTGAGGATACCCTATTATTGTCTAACGCTATTGCAGAGGTCGCAATTGTTGCTGTACCCCACAGTCGCCTGGGCGAAGGCGTGGGGGCTTGTGTTGTGCCTGCGGCAGGATCTCAAGTAGACATGAACACCCTGCGTGAGATTCTGGCAGAGAGTGGCTTAGCCAAACAGAAATGGCCGCAGTATTTGGAGTTGTTTTCTGCGTTACCCAAAACAGCCTCAGGCAAGGTCCAAAAAGACAAATTGAGACAAAGCATTCGTCAGCAAGGGGTCAGCCTATGAAGCCACAAATTTTTCCCACCGATAACAAAAAAAACGGGGTGGCTTCGTGATCGACTATGAGAATTTCCGGGAGTCTGTCAAAAGTTTTTTAGCGGAAGCTCTTACACCAGAATTGCGGCGTGCCGGCAAACTAACCACCTCCGTATTCTCAGATTTTAAGGCGGCGCTGGCTTGGCAGAAAAAACTGCACGCCCAAGGTTGGATAGCACCCGATTGGCCTACTGAATTTGGAGGGCCCGGCTGGGATATCCAGCAGCGTTATATTTTTCAGGAAGAGTGCAAACGCGCCAATGCACCCAGTGTTGTGATGATGGGAATTCAGATGCTGGGCCCCATGCTGATGCATTACGGTACCGAGGAACAAAAGCAGCATTACCTGCCAAGAATGCTATCGGGGGAGGATATCTGGTGTCAGGGCTACTCAGAGCCCGGCGCGGGCTCTGACCTTGCATCGTTGAAAGCCAGCGCCATTCGCGACGGCGATGACTACATTGTTAACGGCACCAAAATATGGACCAGCATGGCGCATCATGCCAACCAAATTTTTTGTCTGGTGCGCACAGATAAAGACGTGAAACCCCAAGCGGGTATCAGCTTTCTGCTCATTGACCTTGCGACGCCCGGCATTACGATTACACCCATCGTTAGCCTCGACGGTCAGGTCGAGCAATGTCAGGTCTTCTTCGACGCCGTTAGGGTCCCCTGTGCAAACCTGTTGGGCGCCGAAAATGACGGTTGGTCCGTGGCTAAGTCTTTGCTCGAATTTGAGCGCGGCGGGCATAATTTCACCATTGACGTCAAAAAACAGCTGCGCAAAATTCATGACCAGACCAAGCTCACGCCTTGGGGTGAAAAAACCCGCGCAGACGACCCTGTTTTTAGACATCGCCTTGCTGAGGCAGAAATCGATGCGATAGCGCTGGAACAAACTGAACTCAGAATTAAGGGGACTGTTGAGGCCGGTGGCAACCCAGGTGCCCTATCCTCTTTAGTCAAGATCGTAGGCACGGAACTGGGGCAGCGCCTCAATGAGTTAAGCATGGATTTAGTCGGGCCAGCTGCGGGCCCTCAGTGTTTAGATTCACTTGACCCCTATTATGAGGGTAATGCGCCAGTTCCGGATCACGCACTCACCGCCATGGCCGAATACATTAATAACAGAGCCGCAACCATCTACGGCGGCACTGCCGAAATACAGCGCACGATTATCGCCAAAAAGGTGCTGGGACTATGACCCCTCAAATTCAAATGAGGCTTAACCGTGACCGATGAACAAAAAATGTTACAGGACAGTGCAGAGCGCTACCTCAGGGAAAATTATGAGTTCGCCAATAGGCAGAATGCTGTAGACAGCGGTAACGCAATTGATGACGAGCGCTGGCGGGCCTTTACTGACATGGGGTGGGCTGCAATGACTGCTCCTGAGGATGCAGACGGCTTTGGCTTTGGACTCGCTGATATCGCGCCGGTTATAGAATCATTCGGCTATTACCTCGTTCGCGAACCCTTGCTGGAATCTGCTGTCCTTGCCGGGGGCGTTATTGCAGCGGGAAGCGAAACCACCAAAGCGCAATATCTACCGGGAATCATTGATGGCTCCATAATTGCCACAATTCCTCAGAGAGACACCGTGCCATTGACTATTCAGGCCGTCGACGGAGCGGACCGCCTGCAGGGAGATCTTCAATTCGTACCCTCCGGCGGCGCTGCCAGCCACGTTCTGGCACCCATTGAGCATGACAATCAAAACCACTGGACGATCATTGATTTATCCCTATCTGGGACTTCACGGGTTGTTTATCAAAGCCACGATGGGCGGCAAGGTGCGCATATTACTATCGACATGCCCTTCGATAGCGGCTGTATTTTATTGTCGGGAGCTGACGCAGACGCAGCGACTGAGGCACTGTATACCCGCGCCATGCTAATAGCTGCGGCCGAAGGCGTTGGCGCTATGCAGGGTGCCTTAGATTCCACCGTTGAATACACGCAACAGCGCGAGCAATTTGGCCAGCCCCTGTCTTCCTTTCAGGCACTGCAACACCGAATGGCAGATATGCTGATACAGACCGAATTGGCCCGCTCTCTGGTACTCGCTGCCTGCCAGGCTTGGGATACTCAAGCTAACAATGCATCAACACTGGCCCTCGCAGCAAAAGCTAAAGTTGATTTGGCAGCGCGCAGCGTGACCCAAGAAGCCATTCAAATGCACGGTGGGATCGCAACCACCAACGAGTACAAAGTAGGCCATTATTTCAAACGTGTCGCTTTACTCGAAAGCTGGCCACAACACCGTGATGCACTGATTGCAGAATTCATTCAGCGCCGAGAAGCGTGAGTCACGTCAAACCAAACCAAACCAACATTAATAACAAGTTAGTCCCAACAGGAGAAATATCATGGACCTAGAGCTCAACGGAAAAGTGGCCTTAATTACTGGATCGACCAAAGGTATCGGTCGTGGAATTGCTGAGCGACTCGCGGCGGAAGGCTGCCATGTCGGTATCTGTGCCCGTAATGAAGCAGAAGTCACTGCGGCCATCAGCGAACTCGAAGCCCACGGCGTTAAAGTCGCAGGCGCCGCCGTGGACGTCGCCAGTGCCGATTCAATGCAGGCTTGGGTGGACCATTGTGTCGCCACCTTAGGTGGCGTCGATATTTTTGTCTCCAACGTATCGGCCGGCGGTGCGGATGCCTCCGAAGACGGATGGCGCGCAAACTTTGAGGTCGACATGCTCGCTACGTGGCGCGGCGTACAGCAGGTGACACCGCATCTAGAGAAGTCCGACGCGGGCAGCATTGTTGTCATCTCATCCACGGCTGCCCTTGAGGCCTTTGCAGGCGCTGTGCCTTACAGCGCCGTGAAAGCTGCCCTTCTCAACTACGCGGGCAATCTCGCTCAAGATATGGCGCCCAAAGGCATCCGAGTCAACTCGGTCAGCCCGGGACCCGTCTTTATTGATGGGGGGGCTTGGGACAACATTAAGCAGGCAATGCCCGAGATTTATGAAGGAACAGTCGCCGCTATCCCCATGGGACGTATGGGCAGTGCAGCAGAAGTCGCTGACGCCGTGGCCTTCCTAGCGAGTCCGCGCTCAGGGTTCACCACAGGCACCAACATGGTACTCGACGGCGGCTTTACCAAGCGTCTACAATTCTAGGTCTGATCGACGCGGTGTGGGAGTAAATCCACACCGCGCTAGCGTTACCGACAAGTCTAGTTAGGGTGAAGCCATAAGATCATTTAGGTGCTCGTGAAACGCCTGCACTCGCCGCTCTTGGTCTGGCATCCAAAATCCCTGAAATCCCGATGACGCCAAGCCCGCTTGCTGGGCTCTGGCAATACTCAAATCCTGATCAGCGGTAGTACCAAGGGTTTGCTCCCCGTACGTAACATACTCATGTTCGGCATCTGTAACCGGCAGATCAGGCCCCCCTGCGGGTGATGGCGTCATCGTTTGACCATCGACGCGGTTCACTAACCACCAGTGATCAAAATAACAGCGGCCCGCTTGTGTCGGATGCGGTCTCGGCCTCAGTAACTGTACGCCATCAGGGCCTACTGTGATGACGTTATTGGGAAAAATGTTGTAGATCACATAATCAGTGAGCTGATAATTGGACCGATAAGCGTAATGTAAAAAGCCCCGCTCAGCTCCCAACTCACGCTTGGACTTCTGTATCGAGATACGAAGATCACTCCATGTTTCCCTCCCTTGGTAGTCATCACTATCAACTCCCCAAGCTTCTGCCATCGATTTAAGCGGCTCGCCGATAACTTCAGATCCGTATTGCTGTGAGGGCATGAAGGCAGGAAACCACCCTCGGTTATGGCCACTGGGAAAAAGATCAAATTGACAGTCTTGATAATCCGCCGCGATGTAGGGGATCAGCTCCGGGTGAAGCACTTTGACGTGGTACGCCTCGTTAAAATTATCCGTGATGATCTTCCAGTTAGACTCAGATTCCGCCGTAATATCCAACACCCGGACCATATCTTCCATACGGTGGGAATCAATCTCCCGGGTAATCTGTTCCCCCAAAAAGGCCTCCAATGAAGTGGCATCTAAATCGAGGTTGTACCAAATAAGACCAAAGCGTTCCTGACATAACACCTCTCGCAGCCGCGCTCGACCACAAGGACTTTCGCGATAATCTTCTTCGTCAGGTACCGCAACCACGGCGCCCTCCCAGTCAAATTGCCAACCATGGTAAGGGCATTGGAATCGCTCTACCGCGCCTTCGGTAGATTCGGTAATACGTGTACCGCGATGGGGGCACACATTGAGAAACGCCTTAGCACTGCCATCGGCCTGCCGCACAAGAATAACCGACTCATGACCAATTTCAGCGGTAAGATAATCGCCAGGCTCGGTCATTTGATAAGACACGCCGCCAATATTCCAAACCCGGCGCCATACCTGCTCTAGCTCGCGCTGCAGATAATCATTAGAGGTGTAACGATCGGCAGTGATAGAGTCTCCCCTGAGTGCAGGCTCAGTTTGCTTCGGCGGTCGATCGAGCTCTAGTGGCAAAGTAACGGGCTCATGCACGGTCATAAAATTACCTTCATAAATCGCTGATAGAACGGTATCACCAATGTAACGGGGACGTTGAAAAAGACAAGCGAGAAGAATCGTCAACGTCGCCACACTAGCTGTTGCTTAAGGGTAGCAAAAGGAGAGCCAAAATCATGGGCATTATCAATTATCAGCCAAAACTTAGCGCCCTAGTTGCCACCAAAGGACACCCTTATCCAAGAGATGCTTTTAGCGATTGCCTCGACAGCCTTGCAGGCATTACCAGCACGATTGTGGAGCAGCCTGCCAGCCAGCAATTTTTAAATCCTAGTTTGGCGGCTCCTTACGATGTACTGGTATTTTACGATATGCCGGGAGTCGACTTCAGTACACAACCTCCGACAAGCACTCCGCCTTCGGAACATCTTAAGGAAAATATGAATCTGCTTTTTGAGGCGGGCAAAGGCATGGTGTTCCTGCACCATGCGCTGGCCTCTTGGCCGATGTGGCCCGAGTTTGGAGAGATTATTGGTGGACGATTTTTCTACAACCCTCAAGACTGTCGCGGTCGGCCGGCGCTCGATTCAGGCTATCGCCACGAGGTAAAACATGACGTCTCTGTGGCCTCTCCAAATCACCCAATTGCACAAGGGCTGCCCGCCACTTTTCAATTATCCGATGAACTCTATTTGTGCGAAGTTTTTGAAGATTCCGTAGAGCCTTTACTTCGCAGTAGTCATGACTTTGTGCGAGAAAATTTCTACTCGGCGCATCATGCCGTCACGGGAAAAATGTATTGCAATGACAACTGGCACCCTGCGCAAGGCTCATCACTGGTGGGATGGACGCGGCAACACAAGAATAGCCGCATCGTATACCTTCAACCCGGCGACGGCACAGCAACTTTTGGAGATCCCAATTATCGATTGCTCCTAGCAAACGCGATTCGCTGGGCAGCCAATACCTTGTAAGTCACACCAGCCGTTATCAGGGGAACGTCTGATCATTGGGCTTCATCAACAGAAACTAGGTTTTTACCCATCGTTGTGCCTGCCATCATGGCGCTGTAGGCGCCGCCGGCCCCAGACAAACCCTCCGTAATATTTTCCAGTGCTTTGAGTCTTCCCGCCGCTAACCAAGACTCCAGCGCGGCAGATGCAGCAGGCAGGGCATCTAGGTAGCTATACAGCAGAAACCCTTGCAAGGTTAATTGGCGCTCCACAACCTGCCACAGGTTGTATAACGGTGTCGGTTTCGCCGCGTTGTTGTAGTCGGAAATCATCCCACAGCCTACAATGCGACCGCCCTGAGCCATTGCCATTAAAGCCGCATCCAAGGTTGTGCCACCCACGTTATCAAAGTAAACGTTGACCCCCTCAGGACAAGTTCGAGTAAGGGCCGCAGCCAAGTCTGGCTCCGTACGGTAATTAATGGCGGCATCAGCACCCAACTCGTCTCGCACCACCTCAGACTTCTCGTCAGTACCGACAATCCCCACCACTCGACAGCCTTCAAGAGCGGCGATTTGGCAGGCCATGCTGCCCGTTGCACCCGCGGCTGCACTCACCAAAACAGTATTGCCGGACTGAATACCACCAATGCTATGAAGCCCGACATACGCTGTTTGCCCCGACCCACCCAACGCCCCCGCATACAGACTTAGGGGTAACACTGGATTTGGGGTGAGTTTTCTCAGGAGGACGGTATTCGCATCACTCACGGAGTAATCTTCCCATTGGTGCAAACCAAAGATTAGGTCTCCCGGTTTAAAGCCAGGCAGTTGGGAAGTTTCAACCCGGGCAATAGAGGGCCCTCTGATAGCGCCGCCCAAAGCGATAGGCTCGAAGTAGTTGGCTGTGCCATCCAACCAGCTGCGAATCGCCGCCTCTAAAGACAGATAAAGATTTCGGACAACCATTTGGCCGGGACCCGCAGTCGGCACCGCTGCCTCAACTAAACGAAAATCACTGGCCGTAGGCACACCTCGAGGGTGTGCTGCGAGCACAACTTGGCGATTGACCATAATAAACCTCCTATGACTTTCTACCGATATTTACAGCTGTAGCAACAAATTACCTTATAATTACCTACTGAAAATAGCAGTCTATAAACACTAACCACGACAATAATAGCGGACGGCTACAGGGGACTTTTTATGCTCAACGAACAGCTCAGCCCTTTTGATGACCAGCGGCACATCTCTTGGCCGATGGCCCTTACCACCGGCATCCTCTGTGCCATCTTAATGGGCGCCACTCTGGCCCGCGCTGCAGGTGACGCCGCCGTTCTATCCTCAACTGACGAACTGCAGGCGGGGGGCCAATTTAACGACCGCAACGCACTCCCTGGTGCTGCGCTCTACAACACCCACTGTGCCACCTGCCACCTTGGTCAAGTCTACAAGGCGCCGCATCAAACCTGGCTAGAAATGATGCCCCAAAAGGCGCTATATACGACCATGACCGAGGGAATTATGGCTCCTCAAGCCGCCCAACTTTCACAGCAACAAAAAATCGATGTTGTTGAGTATCTCACGTCCAAACGCTACACAGCTGAAGCAAAGGCCTTGCAACCACTTAATCTGTGCACCGGCGACGCCTCAGCTTTTGCATCATGGAACGATCAAGAGATCACCGGCTGGGGGCGAGATACCTCGCGCTTTATTCCCGATACGGTTGCAGGTGTAAATAAAGCCGACCTTCCAAAACTGCGACTCAAATGGAGCTTCGGGTATGCAGGAGCGTTTAGAGCACGCTCGCAACCGACAATAGCAATGGGGACGATTTACACCGGCAGCCAGGACGGTACGGTTTATGCGCTTGATCTCGAGACGGGCTGTGTCCGCTGGTCGTTCTCAGCGAGTGCAGAGGTGCGCACCGGGGTTATTTTGGGCCAACACGGCAGCACACGTCCCCTCGCTTTTTTTGGCGACATCATTGCTAACCTCTACGCTGTCGACGCAGTGACAGGAGAGCTGGTTTGGAAGATCAGCGCTGATGATCACCCCAGCGCAACACTCACTGGCACCCCCGCCTACCATGAAGGTGTGCTTTACACTCCGGTATCATCACTAGAAGTCACCGCCGCTGCAGATCCGAACTACCCCTGCTGTACCTTCAGAGGCAAGGTGATGGCGATTGATGCGAACTCGGGCACCTCCAAATGGGAAAGCTATACCGTCCCCAACCCCGCAAGCAAAAAAGGCGTGACACGTGTAGGCACCCCTATACTCGCTCCATCGGGAGCTCCCGTATGGAATAGCCCCACCCTCGACCCTGATAATAATCGCCTGTTCTTCGGCTCAGGGGAAAATTATTCGTCCCCAGCAGACGGTAACAGCGATGCCATTTTTGCGGTTCGAATGGACACCGGCGAGAGGCTTTGGACTCGCCAAATTTTTTCAGGGGATGCTTGGAACGTGGGCTGCATGATGTCGGTCAACCACCCCAACTGCCCCCCCGAGCTGGGCCCGGATTATGATCTGGGCTCAAGTCCATTACTCGTCAAACGGCCAGGGTCCGAAGATGTCATTGTCGCGGGTCACAAAGATGGCAGCGTCATTGCCTACGACGCCGCCACCGGGGCACAACGTCAGTGGGTGGCCAAAGTAGGGCGTGGCAGTATTCAAGGCGGCGTTCATTTTGGTATGGCCGCTGAGGGCACACGCGTGTACGCCCCCATCAATGATATGAATGACACGCGTAACGGCGAAGATCTCGATCCAAAATTAGCCCGTCCCGGTGTTCACGCTATTAACGCCCAAGACGGCGTCGTGCTATGGAGTCATGTACAAGAGAACACCTGCGGTGAAGACCGTCCCCTGTGTGACCCAGGCGTCTCTGCTCCACTAACCGCATTGACTGGTGCAGTTATCGCCGGACACCTCGATGGGCACCTCCGCGCCTACGACGGCGAAACAGGTGACGTCATCTGGGACTACGACACCAAGCAAAATTTTGACACTGTCAATGGCGTTGCCGCATCCGGCGGTGGCATGAGCGGTGCAGGGGTCACCGTTGCACAAGGTCACGTCGTCGTAAATTCAGGTTATGGCCTTTACTTTCATGAACCCGGGAACGCCCTGCTAGTTTTTGCAGTTGACGAAAGCCCGGCATTGACCAGCAGTAAGTGACACACCGCTAGCCACTGAAAACCGGGCGTAGCGCGGGAAGGCGGCTCCCGGTTTTTACCAAGTACTGTGGCGAGACCAAGCAGCGGATTGCAGGGAGATCGGGGAGCTCTACTGCACGAGCTATTGATAGGCAACAACGCCCCAGGCCTCGGAGCCATTTATTTCTGCCCTCGACAATCAGGCGGGGCACGGACAGGCACATCGTTTAACCCTTCAACTGAATCGGCCTTGTTGAGGTGACGACAGCGAAAGCCAAAAAAAGCCGGCAGTCGCCGGCTTTCTTCCATGAAGCGGTGAGATAAGGCCCTTAAGATTAGTTTCTCAGTCGGGGCAGAACCTTCTCGGCAATGTAGTTCAGACGACGATTTCCTGATTCAACGCTCTCTCCCGGAAACTGAGCCCAAAAATGAATATCGGAGATCATGGGGTACGCTTCGATCATAGCCGAGAGTTTTTCAACGGCCATATCAGCATCCCACAGTTCATACAGGCCATTATCAATCGCCGTCCGCGCATCGGGGAACAAAGGCGTCTGATCTGGAGGTCCAAAAGCGCCCCAGCGTATGTACTCGTTAGATTGATAGAGAACGTGCTCACCGACGTTAGCCGCCTCAGCCTCAGGATCTTCAGCGATGATCGCCCAGCACCCCAAAATAATATTGCCCTCTTCCGGCGACTTACCATTATTTTTAAGCGCTTCCACATACACATCCATACCGATACCACCAGTACAAAGAAAGCCATCGGCAATTCTTGCGGCACGATCAATCGCTGGAGGCGCCATGCCGCCCAACAGGATCTTGGGGGCCCGCTTGGGCGTCGGTGTTATGCAAAGATCACCAACGCTAAAACGTTTACCCTCAAAATTTACCGGCTCGCCTGACCAAGCGCGACGCAGGATTTCAATGCCTTCTTCCACCAGGCTAGGCCGATGTGAAATTTTTCGACCAAACTGTTCAAACTCAAGCTGTCGATAGCCTATGCCCACACCCAAATCAAAACGGCCCCCTGTCATCAGCGAGAGCGTTGCCGCGTCTTCAGCAATACGAACGGGGTCGGCGATAGGCAACAACATTAGGTTGGTGCCCAACTTCATATGCTGCGTTCTTGCACCAATTGCCGCGTGAATCATGAGTGGCGATGGTGTGTAGCCATCGTCGCAAAAGTGATGCTCAGTCAACCAAACCGAATCAAAGCCCATTCCCTCAGCAGCAACAATTTGATCCAGTCGCTCCTGGTAAAAAACCTCAAAATCAATCTGCCAAGGCTTGGGGTTACGAAAGTCGTACCACAGTCCGAAATCTACTTGGTTAGTCATTAAAACTCCCTGATCTGATCTACTTGGATTCAACGAAGCGAATCAAACTTTCAAGATAGGCCTCACGTTCTTCAATAAACGGTGCGTGGCCACTCTCAGGAAAATCCACTCCTTCCGCCCGAGGATGGTTTTCCGCAACCCAGCGTGAAATTTCCGGGGCAACAAAGCCGTCCTGCCCGCAAATATATGAGAGAATAGGAATATCCAGTTCAGCCATAATGTCGCGTTGATCGAGATGGGCCAGTTCACCCAAGGTTGAAGATGCCCGCGCTGCCGACCCGATAAAAGTGTCCCCCATCCAAGTGAGTAACGCATCAGACACGGGCTTTGCCGTAACCGCATGGGCGAGACCTGCCAAAAACGTCACGCGATCCGCATTCATTGCCTGAACAATTCCCGCTACATCCTCAGCGTTGCCGCCTAAAGGCAAGTCGGGCTTTTGCGTGTAAATCGGGCTGGCCCCCGCCGTTAGAATTAGCGCTGCACAACGCGCTCCCAAAGAATGGGCCGCTCGTGTTGCCACAGCGCCCCCTAGAGACCAGCCATTGAGGTAAACCGTTTTGAGCCCCAGTGAATCGACCAGTGACACGACATCGGATGCAATTGCGTCAATGCTCAAATCCGCAAAGTCATGATCGGAACGACCGCAACCCCGATGATCGATAGTGATAACACGCAGGCCTGCGTCTAAAAGAGGGATCAGGACGCCGTCCCAGGCTCGGCCACTCATACCCCAACCATGAATCAGTATCAGTGCCTTGTCCCCTGCACCCATATCCTCAAAGTAGATGGATTTGTTCCCGTCGACATTTAATCGTGCCATGTTTAGTGCCTCGCGTTGGTTACGTAAAAGGTCAGCATTTGTTCGAGGTAGGCGAAGAATGCATCCAGATCCAAAGCATCTGCCGCAACAACCCATTGATAGATAGCACCAAACATCATCGAGCAGTAAACCCCCGCCAATTGCTGACAATCGATATCCGCGCTGAAGTCCCCGGCCTCAACCCCCTGCTCCAACCACTTGGAGACGTCACGTCGATAAATTTTGTGATGGTGAGCAAGACTAGCTCGAATATCAGAAGCTTCTCCAAGGGACTCGTACCATAAAATGTACATGGCCCTCAGATAGCCAGATTCCGCTCGAAAAATATCCCGCTGCGCATAAATGGCACAACGCAAAGCGTCTAATCCCGATTTATCCTTAATGTAATCTGCAATATGCTGCTTCCAAATATCATCGAACTTGTCGAATAACTCCATCCAAAGACCATCTTTGGAGCCGAAACGGTAACTCGCCAGACCTCGACTGTAGCCCGCGTGCTCGCCAATATCTTTAAGTGTCGTTTTGGCGGTACCGCGCTCATTAATCAACTCGATAGCGGCTTCAAACATTTTTTTATCAGACTGGGCACTGCGCTCTGCCTGCTTATTTTTAGCGCCTGATTGCTCCGTGGAAATCGTTTTTACAACACCTTTATTCATGGACAAGCTGCTCTTATTATTTTCTGGCTAATACGTTTAATCACGACAAGCCTCGATGGTTAATTGGTTGTCACTGTGCTCAAAACGGAGCCGCTTTTTATCCAGCTTCCCCACACTAGTTTTGGGTAAGTCAGTGACGAAAGACCAGTATTCAGGGACCCAAAATTTGGCTACCCGATCGTGCAAAAACCTTCTGATCTGAGTTGCGGTCGCCGGTTGATCCTCTGTCAGCACAACGACCGCGAGGGGCCGCTCTTGCCATCGCTCATCAGCAACGCCAATGACCGCAACCTCAGCCACTCCGGGAGTTTGTAATATGGCATCCTCAAGATCAACCGAGGATATCCATTCGCCGCCAGACTTAATGACATCCTTCATGCGATCAGTAAGCTGGACGTACCCCTGACGATTAATATGACCCACATCTCCGGTTCTCAACCAACCGTCTGCGGTAAAGGCATCGCTTTCAATATCAAGATAACTCCCCGTCACCCAGGCACCGCGCAACTGCAGTTCACCTACCGTTTGTCCATCTTCGGGCAGTCGCTGATCAGCCTCATCGACGACGCGCACACTAACCCCGGGAACCGGCCGCCCACTTTTTATACGCCATTGTGTTTCTGGCGTATCGGCTAGATCTTTTGGCGGATGTGACAACACACACATCGGACTCGTCTCAGTCATCCCCCAGCCCTGAATCACAGGAACTCCCCAGCGGTCTCGGGCGCCCTCAATCATAGATGATGGCACGGCAGATCCACCGCACACCAAGGCTCGGAAGGAACCCATATGCTCCTGTGTGAGTGACTCGTCTCGTAGCAGGTCGCCCAAAATCGTCGGTACCATAGCAGTCAGTGTGGGTTGTGATGCCAGAATCATAGTTTTTAAATGTTCCAGCTGCGTGTGCGGGCCGGGCATGACCATATCGGCACCCGACATCCAGCCACTGTAAGGGAAGCCCCACGCATTGGCATGAAACATCGCGGGCAGCATCAGAATGGTATCCCGCTCCTGCACACCAAAACTATCGACAGATCGCGAGGCCAGAGCATGGAGGTAGGTCGTCTTATGACTGTAAACAACGCCTTTTGGATTGCCGGTGGTACCACTGGTATAGCAAATACCTGCCGCTTGCGTCTCTGGAGTTTCGGGCCAGTCATATTGGCTCTCTTGATTCTCAAGAAGGCTGTCCAGACTGACAATTCGCTCATCCTCCAGTCCGCCTTGAGGATCACAAACAATGATATGCCCAACATTGGGAATTTGACTAAGCACCGGCTGAAACTGTGCTTCTAGGCGACCGTCTACAAAGACACAACGATCGTTCGCATGATTAATAATGTAAGCAATCTGATCCGGCGCAAGCCGACAGTTTAGCGTATGAAGCACCGCGCCCATGCCGGGAGCCGCGAGGTAAACCCCCAGATGAGTGACTCCGTTCCAGAGAAATGTTCCAACACGATCACCGTTGCCCACACCCAACGCCGCGAGCCCATTCGCCAAACGACCCGACAGTGACTCTATCTCTTGGTAAGACCACCAATGAAGTTGCTGGCCGTCGTAGTCGGCAACACGACTGCTGGCAAAGTGTCGAGCCCCAAACTTGAGCAGAGTATCTACCCCCAGGGAGGTATGCATCATGGTACTCAGCATACTGGGCTCATCGTATGACATAGAAACAGCTACCAGTTGCCAGCTGCGGCCTGCTCAGCCTCAGCTAATAATGCAGGGACATCGTGCTCAAGCCCTGCCGCGTAGGGGGTGTCAACTTTACCCTCTATGTACAGGCCGTATGCACCCTCTATAATTGCCGCAAGCCGCCAAGCTGCGAGCGCTAAGTAATAACCCATGGCGTCCGTCGAGCGTCCCGTTTCCCTCGACCAAACAGCCGCCAGATGCCTTCGATCGACAACACCCGACAACCGAGAGATCGCCTGCAAATGCGCAAACGCCGGTGGCTCGCAAGCGCGCTTTTTGCCCCAGAACAATAGCGCAAGCGCCGCGTCCATTGCCGGATCGCCGACGGTCGCAAGCTCCCAATCGATAATAGCTTTTATCTCTGGCGTTTCAGTACTGACCAAGGTGTTGTCCAAATGGTAATCACCGTGGATCAGCGCCGGACGCTCTGTCTCAGGCATATTGTCCCGCAGCCACGAACCCAATTCAAAGAACAAAGGAAGCTCTCTCACAGACTGGTCTTTACGAACGGCCAGCCAGCGCTCTATCTGGCGACTAACAAAATTATCTGGACGCCCTAGCGACGACAAACCCTCATTAGGCCAAGCAATGCTGTGCACGTCAGATAGCTTTCGCATCATGTCCTCACCCAACGCGTTGGCCGCACTGATTGGATCCCAATCAGGGTTAGGAAGCGTCTCAGTCACCGAACGGCCATCGATCCATTCTTGAACCAAGAAACAGCGCCCCATCACGTTAAGGTCATCGCACCAAGCAAGTAACTTCGGCGCCTTCACAACACCTTGAACGAGCTTTAACACCTTAGACTCCCGCTCAATACCTCTGGCAGAGTTAGGCGAGATCGCCTCGTCTGGCGTTGTCCTGACAACGCAAGATTGCTCATTGGAAGAAAAATGCCACGTTAGATTTGAGTTACCGCCACTCAAAGGCCCCAAAAATTGAACATCAGACCAGTTAAGGTTTTCCTCAAGCCAGTGACAAACGGCATCCTGAGGCGCTGTACTCATGGGCTAACAACCCCAAAGCTGCACATGAGTCCGCCATCGACCGGCACAGTGGCTCCTGTCATATAGCGACTCTGACTGACCCAATAAACAACTTCAGCAACCTCACTGTCCTGGCCAAGCCGCCCCATGGGTATCTTGGCTTTCATATTATCCATCGCCGCATCACTCAGGCCCGATGTCATGTCAGTCAACACCAGACCCGGAATAACCAGATTGACCGTTATCCCCTGCTTAGCCATTTCAATCGCCAGAGCATTGGTCATGCCCGACAGGCCCGCCTTGGACGACGCGTAAGCCACGTCTCCTGGGAAACCACGAAAGCCCACGACGGCACCAATGTTAATAATACTGGATCCCGACGCCATATGAGGCTTTGCCGCCCTAATCATATTGAGGGCCCCCGTGAGATTGACGTTGAGAACAGTTTGCCAATCTTCGGGGCTGAGCCGCTCCACTTTACCGCCGCGATGCACTCCGGCGTTATTAACCACTACGTCGATGCGTCCGAATGTCGCTATGGTTTCGTCAATCGCACCTTGGGCAGCCTCAACGTCACTTACGTCGGCCTGAATCGCAATGGCACCTGGACCCAAACGGCCAGCGGTCGTAACCGCTTCCTCTCCTCTAGCAACCACCACCACGCGGCATCCCTGGTCGTGGGCTCGGGAGGCAATTGCAGCGCCAATACCTCGGGATGCGCCAGTGACCAGCCATACCGGTTGATTGCTAGGGTCACCGCTCATTTTCTTTCTCCAATTCCACCACTATGGTGTTTTCAAGTTCTTATTGGTTTAAACTTGTTCGGAACAAGTTTAAACTAGCTAGCAACTTAAACAACCCCATTTAGTGCATCAAATTCTTCGCCGGAGCCTGCAGGTCCTGCAAAGAACACAATTCAAGGACTCTGCTGTACGTTGCTTGTTTGCGTTCAGCAAGTCTACACTTATCATTACATAACACCGGCCCGGCCGCACCTTTGAACGACAGAGACCCGTCTGTAAGCTCGATAGAGGCGAACCCGGCACAACGCGATAGATTGAGGAGAGAACCCATGACATGGTCGTTTGAAACAGACGCCGACTTCCAAGAGTCACTCGATTGGATTGACACGTTTACCAAGGAAGAAATTGAGCCTCTGGATTTGGTCTTTCGTGAGCCCGGGGATCCCTGGGACCCCAACTCACCGGCGGCGGCGGCCATGGCGCCACTGCGTGAGATTGTTAAAAGCAAACGCCTCTGGGCATGTCACCTCGAGCCTGAACTCGGCGGACAGGGCTATGGTCAAGTTGCCCTGGGCCTCATGAATGAAATCCTGGGAAGAAGCCGCTTTGGCCCCAGTGTTTTTGGGTGTCAGGCGCCCGATTCCGGTAACGCTGAGATACTGGCGAAGTTTGGTACAGATGACCAAAAGGAAAGGTTTCTCAAGCCCCTTCTAAATGCCGAAATCGCTTCTTGCTATTCAATGACAGAGCCTCAAGCCGGCGCCGATCCCGGAGAGTTTTTATGCACGGCAACCCGCGATGGCGATGAGTGGGTAATCAATGGCGAAAAATGGTTCGCCTCCCATGCGCGTTTCAGCGCCTTTTTATTAGTCATGGTTGTGACCAACCCCGACGCACCCATCCACAAGGGCGCCTCAATATTTTTGGTGGAACAGGGTACACCGGGCATGGATATTATCCGCAACTCGGCTGTGGGCCCCTACGTAGAACAAGGCGATGGCGTTCACGCTTACATCGAATTTAAAAACTGCCGTGTTCCGGCAAACAATCTACTGGGTGAAGAAGGCGATGGCTTTTTAGTCGCCCAAACGCGCCTCGGTGGCGGGCGCGTACACCATGCTATGCGCAGCGTTGGCGTCATTCGCAAGGCGATCGACATGATGTGTGAACGCGCTTTGAGTCGCAAAACAAAAGGAGAACTCCTTGCCGACAAGCAGATGACCCAAGAAAAAATAGCCGATGCCTACACCATTATGATGCAGTACCGGCTTCATGTTTTATATACGGCTTGGCTTATCGACAAGCACAAGGAATACAACCGCGAGGTGCGTAAGGAAATTGCTGCCATTAAAGCCGCCACGCCAAAAGTGCTGTTAGAGGTGGTCTCTCGTGCCATGCACCTCCACGGCAGTTTGGGCAGCTCTGACGAAACCCCGCTGGCACACATGTGGGCGAATATTCCTGAATTAGGTGTTGTTGATGGACCGACGGAAGTTCATAAGATAGCCGTCGCCAAAGGCGTGCTGCGCGATTACGCGCCGTACGATGATTTATTCCCGTCGTACCATACCCCAACACAACGCGCTAAAGCTTTAGAGAAGTATGGCCATTATCTAGAGGGCTAAAGTAACGCACTGGAAGCTGTCGGGTGATTCGATACGCGTGGGCATAGAGCCTGCAGCTTCCAAGTCCCCAACAGTGTAAACAGCAGCGCTATTGAAATCCCCACCTAATGCCCGAGATCGGAGTTAATACGATGAGCCTGTTCAAACTCATGACGTTTTTTCTGACCGTGCCGACGGTAGTTCAGGCCTCCCCGGCCGCGGAAGTGTTGTATGAAGAACACTGCGCCTCTTGCCACAGTAGCAGTTTGCGTGGCTCCGCCCATGGCGCGGCATTAGCAGGAAAACCCTTTCTCGATAAGTGGCGCGAACAAGATGCGCAAGCGCTTCTTAGCCTGAGCATGAGCAGCATGCCCCCCGGAGAATCACACACGCTGTCCCAAGACGAACATGTCTCACTGGTTCAATACCTAATTGAGCAAAACGCCCCGTCGCTACAGGACGCCAACTTGCTGGCAAGTGCTGAAGCTCTCAAAGTCAGCAAGGGCGGTGCAGAACCGGAAGCCGTCGAATTTTCTGGGGCCGATGCCGTCATGGACATGGCGCGAAATGCAGGTCAATTTGAACCACGAACGATTAAGGGCTTTCGCCCAGTCACCACTGCTGATATCAATACCCCCCCCGACGCCGACTGGCTGAACTGGCGACGCACACCCGATGGTCATGGACACAGCCCACTTCAGGCGATTAATCGATCCAATGTTCGTCAATTGGGTCTAAGTTGGTCCATCGCCATGCATCAAGGCAGTAACCAGGGAACGCCCCTGGTCAGAGATGGCGTCATGTTTCTGACCCACCCCAACAACAAAATACAAGCTATCAACGCAGCCACAGGGGATCTTATTTGGGAATATCAATATATGTTCCCCAAGGGTTCTAGGCTGCTTGGCGGGCCAACACGCAACATAGCCATTTTTGAACATCGCTTATTTCTTGCCACCTATGACGCCGCCGTCGTGGCCATTGATGCACGTAGCGGCCAGCAGTTGTGGCGCAGCGAAAAAGCCGATTATCGCGAAGCCTTTACCCACAGTGCCGGACCCATTATCGCCGATGGCATCGTGGTAAGCGGCATTAATGGCTGCGAGCTGTTCACTGATGATGGTTGTTTCATCACAGGGCACGACCCTGCAACCGGCGCAGAGTTGTGGCGCACCTCGACCCTCGCCCTTCCGGGCTCTCCTGAGTTTGAGAGTTGGGGAGAGATTGCCGCGGATCGGCGAGGCGGCGGTGACATGTGGATTGCGGGTTCCTATGACGCTGAGCTCGAACTCGCAATTTTTGGCACTTCACAGCCAAAACCCTGGGCGGCGGTGAGTCGAGGGATGTCTACAGGTGATGCAGCGCTCTATACCAACTCCACTTTAGCCATTGATCCCAAAACTGGTGAAATCGCTTGGTACTTTCAGCACATACCGGGCGAGACCATCGATATGGAGGTCGGGTTTGAGCGAATTTTGGCCACCACTGACGGCGTACCTGTGGTCATGACAGTCGGTAAAGACGGCATCCTTTGGAAGCTTGATCGCCGAACCGGTAAGTACATTGACCTCATGGAAACTATGGAACAAAACATATTTACTGTGAACCGGGACACCGGTGCTTTGACATACCGCAGCGATATTGCCAACGCGAGCATCGGGGATACCTTCACAGCCTGTCCGGGTATTTACGGTGGTCATAACTGGCAATCAGCAACCTTTGACGAGACTGCGCAACGGCTTTTTCTACCGGTGCACCAGCTCTGTTCCGACATGACGCCGCGAGCGGTCGATTTAGGGCCCGGTGGCGGGGGCTACGGTGCTGATGTCGCGACCTATGCCATGCCAGGTAAAGAAAACACAGTGGGTAAACTCATCGCTATTGACGTGGTCAACATGAAACCAGTGTGGGAGGTCGAGCAGGCGGCCCTATTCTTGAGCGGCGCCCTAACAACCGATGGTGGGCTTCTCTTTATCGGCGATCTCGACCGGAGATTCAAAGCCCTGGACACTCAGACAGGCCAGACCCTGTGGTCAACGCGCCTGCCCGCACCGGCACACGGTTACCCCATTACTTATGCAGCCAACGGCCAGCAGTTTGTTGCTATTCAGACCGGCATCGGCGTATTTCGGGCCTTGACCGCTGTGCTATTCCCAGAAATCTACCAACCCGCTGATGGGCAGGGACTGTTCGTGTTTTCGCTCAATAACCAGTAGCCCAAGCTGCGACGTGGCACCGGCATCATGATGGGCCTGATGTCAGACCCCAGGGCAAATGCAACGGCCCTTGTCACTACAATACTCAGCCGCGGGCTGGTAATCAGCCCGCCATGCTCGGTTAAAACCTAAGGCCCTTCACAAATCGAGCTCAAGGCGTGGAGTGCCAAATAACCGTCTGGGCCACAGGCGGGTTTAACCTCCAACTAACACAGCGACTAAAAATCACCCTCGACAGTCGTCAGACCTAAGGCGTCCCAGTCCAGCATACCGCCGCGGTAGTAGTAGATTTTGTCCGCAGGAAAACCGTCTCGAATCATGGCGCGCATCGCTGTTGGGCTTTGGGGGCAAACGGGACCGTTACAAAACCCCACTACATTCATGGCACCCGCGCAGTCCCAACCTGCTGCGCCTTTACTACAACCGAGCTCATCCATGCGCATGGCCACTTCGGTGTAAGGAATATTCACAGCGCCGGGAATCGTGGCGTCTGAAAACCAGTCTTCAGTGCGCATATCGACCAAAATAAAACCGGGGTCATTGATGGCATTGAGCACCTCAATTTCCGTCACCGGCACAATGCCTGGCTCGGGCACCAGCGGCTGCAACCAGCCTTTGTTTTTGGCACAAGGGGTCATTTGCCGAGTAACTGACACCTCCTTTCCCGAGGCGAGAGTGACAACAAACGCTTTGTCTTCACCTACAATCCTTAAATTGTCTGCCTGCACCGAACCCCCTGATACGGCGGTACTGAACAGCATGATTACCGCAATTAATCGTCTCATCAAAAGATCTCCTATCAAGACTCAAACGAGTCGCCATCCAAAAAGGTTATTTATTTTTAGTCTTAAGATATAACATAAAAGCATAATGGATTAATCGGGTAAACCCACGCAAACCGATCATTTACAAGCTCTCTGACTGTGCCCCAAAACACAATGACTAAAATTCAACCCCACCACCTTTTGAACGATCCGTTTTGCAAAGGCCAGTAACCATGAAGGTATGGGGTGTTAAACTAGCCCCGCCAATAACGCCGAGGCCCTGTCGTTGCTGAACTTACTGACCACTCATAATTTTTGTGCAATCGTTGTTAAGGCTGGTTACTGCCACCTTTTTTATTCTAAAAAAGCGTCCAGTAAAGGGTCAAAGCGATGGTAATAACGCGACTACTCAAGTACTCGCTGGCTTTGTTTGCCATCTCGCCTTTGATTAACGTGGGGCCCGTCAATGTCACCGCGCTATTACTCCTTCTCGCCAGTGCCCTGCAGCTGTCCACCCAACCACAACAGTTTTCTGTGTTCTGGAGGCAATACTGGGTTTTCATGCTGACGATGGTGGCCCTGACGAGTGCATTTCTGCTATCAAACCTGCTCAACAACAACCCAAGCACCTTGGACGCAACTTTTGCACAGAGCCGGTGGTTTCTGCTGCTCGCGGTTGCATCACCTGCCGTTGTTTGCAATCTCAACACCAGAGACTGGGGCGACCTTGGTTATTTTTCCGCATCGATAGCACTTTTGTTGACTGCAGTTTATCTTGTCGATGCATTCACCTACCTGACACTTGGGTCCAATTTTATACTTGACCTCATCGATGCGCAGCGCGGTGACCCACTCCGACCTTCTTGGGTTTTCAACCCTCATCCGTTTTCTAGAACGTTACTTGCCGCCATGCTGCTGTTGCTCGGGTGTATCCTCGTATCCAACCGTCGAGCATTGCGCGCCATATGCTGTTTTGGAGTCCTTGGCCTTGGAGCTTTACTGGTTCTAGGCGCCGTGCGAACCGCATTCATTGCGGTCGCCGTACTGGCCTGCTTGGGCGTATTTTTTTACCGAGATAAGAAACTGTTGAGCAGTTTGAGCGTGGGCCTGCTTCTCAGCGCTCTGGGGCTCTGGTTTAGGAGCCAACTCTTTCCACTTGCCCAGACAGATAAAAGCCTTGGACTCCGTGAAGCACTCTTTGAACAGGGCGTAGATACTTTTTTGGCTGCCCCTTGGTTTGGTGGTGGCTATCAGGCGGCTCGAGCCATTAGCTGGCCCTCTGAACTACAAAAATTCACTGGCGCTCAAACCCTGGAAACCACCAACACCCATGTGCAGTGGCTGGAAATGTTAGTCAGCTACGGACTGCTAGGCGGCCTACTTTTTACAGCGCTTTGGCTGCTAAGCGGGTGGCTGGTGTTCAGGGTATCTTCTCAGTGCAGCGGCACTCGAAAACTTGCTGGGGTTCTGCTCTTCCTTAATTGGACCAGCCTAACAATCGCAAGCTTCACCACAGTTTACCGTGAGTCAGAGTGGGCGCTTTGGCTCCTAACGCTGCTCGCATCACTGAGCCTGATTGAGCAGCAAAAAAAATCGAATGACGAAACGCACACCACGAGCGGCGCCGCTGGCCTTTAGGGCCGTTCAGCACGCTGCGAAAGCTCAATCAGAACAAAGGCGGCTCTTAGACCCATCAGCGTCGCCAATGCCTACCGTTACCGACGCCGTTACCGACGCCGCTACCGACACCCCCTCACTAAGGTTAAAGGCAACTGAAAGTGCTTCGTGCGCCCGCAGAGCTGCCCCATGGTGGTCTGCTAAAGCGCCAGCCTACAACCCACTCTTTCCCGCCTCGCGGAGAATGGGCTGGTACTCGGCAAAGTTAGGATCCCCGGGCTTCGACCCCGTCGTGAGCCCCGCATCAATTGCAATGGTTTGACCATTCACATAACCCGACTCCTCTGATGCCAGCCAAAGCACGGCATTGGCGACATCCTCAGGCATGCCCGCGCGCCCCGGAAGCGGTGATAATTCCGCAAAGGTAGGGAGAGCTTGTTCAACGCCATCAGGATCACCCACAGTGGCCGCTGCCGCCAATGGTGTGGCTATGAGCCCCGGCGCCAAACAATTGACCCGCACACCAAAAGCACAAGCCTCTGCTGCTAAGTTTTTCGTGAGGCCTACTACGGCATGTTTAGCCGCCGCATAGGCATGAGGCCCAAGCCCGCCCATCACGCCCGCTGTGCTGCTCATACTGACAATCGATCCGCGGCCAGCACGTTTCATGTGACCCGAGGCGTGCTTCATGCCATAAAAAACGCCGTTTAAAAGAATGTCTAAGGTGAATTTCCACTCGTCAGTGGGCGTGGTGTCCATGGGGCCAATAGCTCCCACAATGCCCGCATTATTAAACATCACATCAATGCGCCCGTGAGTCGTAATGGCCGCCTCAACCAAACCTTTCACGTCCTCCTCTCGAGTGACATCGCAGCGCAAACCGATCGCTCGGCCATTGAGCGATTCGACAAAAGCGGCTAAGCGATCTTCTTGGATATCGCCCAGTACGACTTGGGCACCATGGGCAACTAATTTTTCTGCCGTCGCCGCGCCAATGCCACTAGCACCGCCAGTGATGACAGCCACCTGACCTTCCAGTCGTCTTTCCATTTACTGCACTCCTAAATCTTGGCAGTCATCGCTGACTACACTGAGGGTAGTTGATAGACAAAGTCATCTGGAAAACGCTGACCCACAACACTGGCATGTAGGGCAGACATGCCCCGTGCCGAGGGTGGGTCAAGACGCATCCAATCGGTCATGCCGGTACGGTGGATAATTTTCCAACAACCATGACGCAGCTCAAATTTATCGAGATATCGACCTCCGACAAAAAAATCCATTTCGGTATCAAAAGCATCAGGCCCTGCTAGAGGGTCACCCGCCCCACGCATCTTGTGAAACGCCGTGAAATACGTCTCGACGTGGGCCGTCGTGTCGCCCGTCAGCTCGATCAGCGTATTCCCCAACTGATGGTGTGTTCGCGCATGGGTCTTCAAAACTGCCATCGCGTAGCGCACAAAATCCCCGGGGTCGTCGTCAGTAGCCAATCTATCCGGAGCCGAAGACGGCCCCTGATAGAAGTGGTTATGCGCTGACTCAGGATGAAATAGTGTCCTCAACAGCGCCTCATCTAGGCGGTCAATGGCCCGTGCGTAACGGACCACCACCTCGAGAATTTCCTGCTTCGCCAATAACTGGGAAAGAGCGTCGCTCACGACCTCACTCACCAAAGTTCCAGACGATTTCGGCGCCAATGGTTCTTGGTGGGCGAGTTGCTGCATATGACCATAGACCTGCCACATCGTAACCGTGGGTATAACCGTCCTCATCTGAGAGATTGCGTCCAAACACGCTCAAGCGAAGATCGTTAATTTCCCAGTTAACCGACGCATCGAGCAGATGCTGACCATCATTCTTGAGCTCAGGCGCATTTGTCACGTTAACGTAATGCTCGCCTAAGTAATGGTAGGCTCCGCGAACCCAGATACGACCACTCGCCGTTGGCCACTCGTAGGTCGCATCGACGGTGCCGGTTAAGTCGGGTGCACGACGAAACTCAAGGTAGCTAAAGTCGACCTCTTGACCGCTTTGTAAATCGGTATAACCGAAGCTGTCATATTCGGTATCGAGATAACCCACGTTGGCTCGCAATGTCAGACCTTCACCAATGATCGCCTGGGCTTCCAGCTCTACACCCCAAATCTCAGCTTCCGACGCATTGGTAACAACCGTCTTTTGCCCCGTACCGGTATCGGAAGGCAGCTGTAACTCTTCCTGCTTATCATCGTAAACCATGTAGAACACAGCACCGTTAAATCGCAGCCGATTGTCAGAACTCTGATGCTTAAAACCGAGTTCGAAGTTATTAACCGTCTCTGGATCGTATGGTTGTGTCGCCTCCTCCGGTGAGTTGACCCGGCCGTTGAATCCACCCGACCGGTAACCCGACGAGTAAGTCGCATAGGTCATCAGACTATCACTCAGCTCATAACGCAGGCTCGCACGTGGCGTAAACTCACTCCAAGATTCGTCAGCACTCGCCGTTACGTTGCCCGTTTGCTGAGTGCTCTTTTCGTCTTTCGTGTAACGCCCGCCAAAGTTCAACGTCAAAGCGTCAGTAATGCGCCAGTCGACATCCGCGAAAAGGGCTTGAGACTCGCTGTCTTGTTGCGTTTTCTGCAAGATATCGAGAATAGTGCCGGGAACGACAAAGCCCACCCAAGAACGTAACGGAATCTCATACTCAGAGTCCCAGAGATAAGCACCGACCACAGCGTTAACGGCACCGCCGTTATCCCACCCCAACCGAAGCTCGTGGGACTTTTGCTCGTAGGTCGCTGGGCGAGTCGTTCCATACAAAAAGTCAGGCGTACCATCCCAGTTAGAAATGATCGTCTCGTCAGATTCGTAGCTGCCAAAAACATAATCGACGCTGATAGCGTCGGTTGCCTGCCAGCGCGCTTCAATGATGTGCGTATCAGCATCGAATGTGGCCGCCATCTCGGATTCTACGGCCTGCCCAGGGGTAGAAAAAGCAATAATCTGATCGCCCGGATCGGGTGGAATGAAACCCACATTGGCGGTTTTGCGTCGATCACCCGTGATGGTTGAATCTACGCTGGGAGAGCAATAACCATAACCTGAGCAGAAAACGTGACGTGCCTGACCGGTATTCAGCAGCGGTGGCGTGTCTTGGTCGGTTTCCTCAAACTGCCCCGTGTATTCGAGCTCGAGATTATCCGTAGGTGTCCAAAGAATGTTTGCACCAAATGATTGGTAATCATTGCGGCCGACATCGCGGCCGATTTCATCATTGTCGTAGTAGCCTTTACTCTGGTCGCGCTTCGCCGCAGACAACTTCACACCGACGTTTTCACCCAGGCCAAAGTTAAAAATACCATCCATGTAATATGTATCGTACTCCTCGTAGCCTGCGCGAATCTTGCCGCCCAATTCTCCAGTGGGCTTGCTGCGAGTGATATTGATGATGCCGCCAATCGTATTGCGGCCAAACAGCGTGCCTTGTGGGCCCCTGAGCACTTCCATGCTTTCTATGTCGATGCTGCGCAGTAAACTACCGGCATTTGAACCGATAAACATGCCATCAACAATCACACCAACAGCGGGGTCAAAGTTTTTCTCAACATCGGCAACACCCACACCGCGGATAAAGATTGCAGCAACCCCACCGGGCCCTTGAGCGGTATCATCAATGACAATGTTGGGTGAAATATTGGCAAGATCTGTTATGTCTCTAGCGAACTGCCCTTCAATTTCAGACTTGGTCAGTGCGCTCACAGAAAAGCCAACATCCTGTAAGTTCTCAGAGCGCTTTCGAGCTGTAACGACCACCTCTTCGAGGGCCATTTCCTGCGCTTTTAATTCTACCGTTGCCGTTGCTGAAACAATGCCAGCGAGTACTGCAATTGCTAAGGGATGCTTTTTCATGTCGTTGCTCCGGTGATAATTTTATTTATAGATTATAGTTTTCGTGTGATCTTGGTCTTTTAGCCTGCTTAAAAATAATGCCCCCGTAAGTCAGTGGGCGCTGTCTTTATTCTGGTTTGCTGAGTGTGTCTCCCTCAAAACTATTGAAATAATGGATGACAACATCGCGCCGGCGGATCTTCCAAACACCCTGACGACGCTCCACCTGATCGGTATACGTGGCTCCCACAAACGTCGCATCAGCACTACCCGCTAATAGGCCGGTACAGTCCACGTCGCAGCATGCTGTCGCGTGATCGGGATCAGAGAATTCCACGACTTGATTGGAGGTAATGTGTTGACTCATATCCCACGCTGGCCATAGCACATCGTGAAGTGCACTCAGAATACCGCCATGCCCAGCGAAATCACCGAAGGGCGGGCCGATAGCCCAAACGCAGTCTTCCCACCATATACTCAGAAAGCGCGCTTCATCGCGTTTATCAAAACCGTGGCAGTAGAGTGAGGCGAGGTCCTCAATCGCTTGACGGCTTTCTAACCGGTCAATCTTTGACTGCAATTCGTCAATATCCACTGCGATGGCCCCCTCATGTCTGACCCAGCACACGTCTGCCACATTCTCTTTGTAGCATGATGCTTCTAGCACCCTGCTTCCTAACAGCTTGGCGGTATTTTTATTTGGCCGCCGCCGCGTTGAGCGGCTTGTTTGTCACTAGCAAGCTAAAAAAAAGCGAGACTGTCGTCAACCCCTCTTTAGCCTTCAGGCCAGCTTTTTTTCTGCTTTTATTTTTGCCACCGGCTGTTCAAGGGGCAAAATCTGCAAAATCTCTGGCTGCATTTGCGCTTTTCGCTCATCGGGAGGCGATCCATAAAGTGTTGTTCGCTGTAACGGCAAGCGATCCGCCTCAAGGATTGCTGATTGCATGGCCGCTGGCGACCAGCACTGACCATGGCCCGCCCCGGCAGCACGAGAAATACTTTCATTCATAAGGCAGCCGCCGAGGTCATTTACGCCGAGCTCCAGACAATGCAGAGCCTCTGTTGGTCCCAGCTTTGTCCAGGAGGCCTGAATATTCTGAATGACATCACCAAGAACTATTCGCGCGATGGCATGCATACCCCGCGACTCCTCCCTCGTGGGCCCCGGTCGAGCCTGCCCTCGACGATAAAGGGGCGCCTCCCGAGCCACGAAAGGCAGTGGTACAAATTCTGTAAAGCCCCCTGTTTGAAGTTGTAACTGACGTACCGCTAACAAATGCGTCGCCCAATGCTCTGCATGGTCTACATGCCCGAACATAATTGTTGCTGTGGAGCGCAGCCCGACCCGGTGTGCGGCCGCCATAGTATCCAACCACTGGCGGGCACTGAGCTTGTCAGGGCAAATTTTCGCGCGCACCTGATCGTCTAATATTTCCGCCGCGGTCCCGGGAACGGTATCTAATCCAGCTTTCATCAAAATCCGCAGGTAATCATCAATACCCAGCCCAAGCGTCTGAGCCCCATGGTGCAATTCGAGGGGGGAAAAGGCATGCACATGTAAACCAGGCTCAGCAGCTTTCACCGCCTCTACGATTGTGCGGTACGTATTGCCGTCGTACCCAGGATGAATTCCTCCCTGCAAGCAAACCTCCGTGGCCCCCAGGTCCCAGGCCTCAGAAGCTCGGCGGGCTAACTCGTGGCCCGTTATATCGTAAGGGCGCTCTCGCCCCTCTGACTTAGGAAGTCCTTTTGAAAACGCGCAGAACGCGCAGCTGTATTTACACACATTAGTATAGTTAATATTACGATTAACGACGAAAGTAACTGTCTCCCCTACCTGCTCCGAACGCAGCTCATTTGCGCACTCATAAACCGCTTCTCGATCTATATCAACGGTCTGAAACAGACGAACAACATCACCGTGCTCCAAAGCTTCACCGCGGCGTCGGCGACCGAGTAGTTTCAGAATCTCACGATCCTGAGTCAGCAGAACAGGACTCATCGAGACCGATTGGGAACCTAATTCAGGCTCGCCGGGGCGCCATTTATCCGAGCGTACTCGCCCCTCAGAATCTGTGACCTCTAAACATCGAGGACGTATGCGGTCGTCTAGCCAGCTGGGGTCATTGAGATATTTAGCATAAACCGGCAACCGCGCCTTCAATATTTTTCCTGCCGCCTCCGTGGCCGCTGACAGTCGGATAATTTCCGGCCAAGGTGCCTCGGGATTGACGTGATCGGGAGTTACAGGTGAAACACCACCCCAATCGTTTAACCCTGAGTCCGCGAGCTCTTGAAGGTCTTTCGGAGACAAATTGGGAGGAACTTGAATGCTGATATCAGCTGGCAAAATCAATCGAGCAGCCGCAATTGTCCAAAGCAATTCCTGTATCGAGACATCGGGCCAACTTGCCATTCGAGTCCCGCTTTTGGCACGGAAATTTTGAATAATAACTTCTTGAATGTGTCCATACTGGGCATGCAACCGCGCAATACTTTTTAAATCACTAATGCGCTGAGTGCGGTTCTCACCGATGCCCAAAAGCAGCCCCGTCGTAGTGGGTATTTTTAGGCGCCCCGCGCGAGCAAGTGTTGCCAGCCGTCGCCAGGGATTTTTATCGGGGGAGCCAAAGTGCGCACCATCCCGCGCCAGCAGCGCGGGTGAACCCGACTCAAGCATCAAGCCAAAAGACCCCATGACTGGGCGTAACTGTGCTAACTCAGTACGAGAGAGTGTCCCCGCGTTCACGTGTGGAATTAACGTTGTCTCTTTGATGATGAGTTTACAAGCAGCAACGACATACTCAACCGTACTTGAGTAACCGTTTTCCTTCAGCCACTCCCGAGCCGCCTTATAACGGAGCTCAGGTTTTTCACCGAGCGTGAGTAACGCCTCAGTGCACCCTGCAGCTTGCCCTTCCCGGGCCACCGCCAAAACCTCATCAAGGGTCATATAAGCCGCTTTCAGCCGACTCGGAGGCTGCGCAAACGTGCAGTAATGACAAACATCGCGGCAGAGTTGCGTGAGTGGTATGAACACTTTGGGGCTGTAGGTAATCACTCGACCAAAACTGTCATCGCGCAGTTCCCGCGCATGACTGATCATGGCGGCAAGCTCTGTCGTTGCCTCAACGGACACAGCTCTATCCCACACCCGACTTTCCCTTGGCCTCAACACGATATGTTCGCATTTTGCTGAGTAGCGACGGGAGCTTGTATCCGCCACATCACGCCTGAACTGCGTGCCGCTAACACCCATTTTTGTGTTGCTGGACCTAAAGACATCGCCGCATTTCGGCCCCACAACAGCGCATGCAATCCAGCCGGCGTATCTACATCAAAGGACAAGCCGGGCCTTTCCAGAACGACACGACGGTCGCTGCAAATGTTGCGCCTATATTCTCGAAAGCTGTTACCACCAAAACGAAAGACTGGTATGTCATCAGCGCTGAACGCCACAGCATTGGTCCCGACATTTTGATCATCGGGACAAATCACCGTCTTGCCTTTATCAAAAGCGGTGCTTAACGCCTCCAAGTCCGCAGCAGCTAGCCCCGGCAAATCACCAAATACAACAATAATCCGTTCGCCAAAAAGCCTATCGATACCCGCAGCGAGGATCTCGTTAAGACCAACACCGCCACACTCGTCCTCTCGGATAACTTGCAATTTTGACGCCGCAGGCAGCATAGGTGGCCAACCAGGCCCCTGAAGAATAGTGAGTGAACGGCAATCAGACCAAGCGAGCAATGTTACGACCACATCTTGTACCATCGCCAACATCAAGTCGCTACGCTGACTATTAGTCAGCACATCAGCAAGGCGGCTCTTAGCCTTGGGCAACGCCTTCAGGGGCAACACTACGTCAAACAAAACGTTTTACTTCCTCAATCAGCTGGCCAGCCAGCGCTATTTTTTGTGTCGTATCTGTCATCATGGTGTCACATGTAAATACACGTTCACCGCGTAACCGTAGCACCTCCGCGGCGTCTTGATCTCGTCTGTCTAAAACCCAAAGGTCAACCAGTCCTGGATGCAATGTCTTCATTTCATCCACCCACGATAACGCGGTCGGCTCCAGCCCTCGGTCAGCCATCATTTTTGCGAGAGGCCCTTTAATAGCCGCTCCATCAACAATGGGAGCGACTGCCACAACCTGAGCAGCACGCGTCAACGCTTCAACAATACCCGAAATGGCCAACATAGGGGCCAGACTGAGATAAGGGTTTGACGGACCCAAAATAACGCAGTCGCAACCTGCTTGGAGAAAAGCAAGCAAATCAGGCGCTGGAGCGGCCTCGATCGCGCCTTGATATTCTAGCGATTCGACCTTGGGCTCACACCGGCGCCCAACAAAATAAGATTGAAAGTCTAAGTCACCCTCCGCCGTTGTAAGAACCGTACGAACTGATTGTTCTGAAGCGGGCACAATCTGAAGTCCTCGAATACCGAGTCTCTCAGCAAGATTGCCTGTAATGCATGTCAAACTTTGCCCCGCATCTAGCCCTTCACGACGCAAAAGGTGCATGGCAATATCACGATCGCCCAACTGAAACCAGCTAGGCCCCCCTAAGCGCTCCACCTCGGCAAGCACCGACCAGCTCTCACTCTCACGCCCCCAGCCACGTTGCGCATCAATCGCGTCCGAAACTGCGTACAGAACACTGTCGGTATCGGGGCATACCAGCAACCCAAGATGCTCGAAGTCATCACCCGGATTCGTAAGTACTAAAGTTTCGGCGTGTTGCACAAGCCCATAGAAACCCCGAGCCAATCTGGCACCACCCCCGCCACCCGCTAGGAGCACTGTCCTAAGCCGCGGACTCATCGAAACATATCTGCCGAATGAGGGCGCAATAAGGCACGCGAACTCCGCGGTTCACCAGAAGATCGTGAACAGCCTCGAATCCAGACAACCGGATTTCCCTCAGCAGCCTCGCCCTGCACTAGCGCAGCTGCAGCGGCGAGACCATCTGCCGTAGCGGGTTCAGTCACTCGAAGCTCATTGCCATAAAGATCCCGTTCGCCAACCTGATTCCAGAGCGGGTCAAGACCCGCAACGCCGATCGCATGACCCGTCGTTCCCAGGCGCCACGCCCGGCCCATACTGTCGTTAATAATGACCGGAACTTCAAATCCGTAGTTCTTGGAAAACCGCTGATTAAGACCAGAGGCACTGGCGTCTGGGTCTTGGGGCCATAACAAAACCCGCTCCTCGTCATCCTGAGCAATATTTGAGGCATCGATGCCAGCGTTTGCAAGCACGTGCCCACAGCAGTGCTCTGCAATAATAAGGCCGGGACGAGACCGTACAATTGTTCTCGATTCCGACAAAATGAGCTCTACCAAGCGCGCATCCTTCCCCGTCTCAGCCGCGAGATCAGTCGCTGCAACACCCGGTGAAACTGATGCCAAGGCGACCAATCGATCCTCAGCCTTTGACACTATTTTCTGGGCGATCACTAAGATATCGCCGGGCTCGGGTGCGAGCGCTTGCCGCGCAGTCGCAGAAACAATCAGAGCCACCAGATCGTCACCTGCAGTCACCTTGGGCAAATGCTCAACCGCTGTAAGAGTAAGCGTTGCTGGCATTAGGCCATCAAACCCCAGTTATACGAATGCCTGCATGGGTTTTATACTGCTTATTGATGTTGATGAGTATAGACGTCAGCGCCTCAGCCGCGGCGGCGTTATTGATCATGCCCGCGTGAAAGCCCCTCACATCAATAATTTGGAGAATATCAATTACCTGTTGCCGGGCCTCTTTGTTGTTGCCAGTAACGAGAACATCACAGTCTATAGTGTCGTCACTATTGAGGTGTGCTGCCGCCACGTTCTGCATTGCACTGACGACCCGAACATTGTCGCCTAGCGCGACTTGCGCCAACTGGCCTGCACTACCGCCCTCGGGCAGCTGCACTCTTGCCACTTTTGGGGGCACCAGAGGCACGGTCACATCAACCACAACTTTGCCCTGAACAGCCTCATGTATGCTCTCTAATGTAGCGCTATGTGCGGGAAAAGGTACCGTGACAAACACTAGGTCTGCTGCAGTTGCCGCTTCAGAATTGCTAGCGCCCGATACCTGTAGCGCTCCCCATCCAGAGGTCTCCCCTAAGTTTTTAAGCGCTTCGGCAGCACCCTGTGCTCCACTTTCATTGCGGGAGCCGACAATGACTCTAAATCCTGCTCTGGCCAATCGACGAGCTAAACCCGTACCAAGATCGCCGGTGCCACCAATGATGCCCACCGTTATTGCACTTGTTTCCACGATAAAACCCTCTACTTGACCTGCTATGGTTGACAAGCGCTAACGGCTTGCAGTTGTATAGTGTTACCAAGAGACTTGCTGAACACAAGTAAGTTTAGCAAACTCCACCTTAGGTCAGCCAATTCGCCAGACATTATAATGGGCCCGCGGCAGGAAAGAGATGGCAGCGAGCAACCTAAACACTGCTGTAACCGCTGCAAGCTAACGATGTAAACCAGACTTATCCTTCGGTGCCATCGTTTTCACTAAATGCCACATTGGATCGACTTGAAGAATCAACAACACTGCCCATGACAAAGCAGAGATTTTCACGAGGGAACGAAGAATGCAATCATCACAAACCACTGATTTTGACGCCATTGTCGTAGGTGCAGGCTTCGCAGGTGTAGCGCTCACCCACTACTTACGCGAGGCCGGACTCACCCTCAAAGTGTTTGATCGTGCTCCCGATATCGGCGGCACTTGGGCCTGGAACAAATACCCGGGCGCAGCAACCGATAGCGAGGGTTATTACTATTGCCTAACCTTCTCAAAGGAGGTGCTTGAGGAGTGGACCTGGTCCAAGCGCTACCCCGGATGGGAGGAAACTCAAAATTATCTTCGCTTCGTAGCCGATAAGTTTGATATGTGGCCACACCTGCAATTCAATACCGAAATAACCCGCGCAGAATATCAAGCGGACCGTGGGATTTGGATTGTTACTACGGGCGACGGCGCGACCCATACCTGCCGATTTTTCATTAGTGGTATGGGCATGATTTCACAACCGCAGATCCCTAACATTCCCGGCCAAGCCACCTTCAAAGGTCCCTGTTTTCATTCTTCTCGTTGGCCTGAGGGACTTGAATTT
>JAQXAF010000149.1 GCA_029253085.1 Luminiphilus sp.
TGAGCACCTGCCCAATTCGCTCGCCCATTTCCCGCTGAGCCAGCAAAGCACGATCGATATCGCGTTCCGATACCTTCCCTGCCTCAATGAGTATCTCACCGATCTTTTTCATTGAAACCCCAATTTAGTGAGCACCTGCCGTTAGCGCAGGCGCTGCACAGTTTATTGCAACCACCAATAGTAACGTTTAGGCGTTGCCTATCTATCCCTATCCCCAAATAATACCACTATGTAAGAAACCAGCTGGGGCAGCCTTGATCGTCATCACAGTTTGCGCAAAAGGGACTCAGGCTGCCCAGAGCCCTTGCGTGGAGTGAACCCAGTTGAGGATCTGTCAACACAACGGCAGAAAGCTTGCCTAATGGGCGTGAGAGACTCTATGCGTCGGGAAATTGGTAGTCAGCAAAAATATCTCGAAGGGTCGTTTTTTGTATTTTACCCGTCGCGGTGTGAGGCATATCCTCGATGAACTGAACGTCATCGGGTATCCACCACTTGGCAATCTTGCCATCAAGGAAGGTTTTCAATGCTTCGGGTTGGAGGTCCGCTCCCTCAGCGTTACGCACCACAACCAGTAAAGGTCGCTCACCCCACTTGGGATGCATTCGACCAATAACGGCAGCTTCCGCGACCTGAGGATGTCCCGTGGCGCAATTCTCCACCTCAATCGACGAAATCCACTCGCCGCCAGACTTAATCACATCCTTGGTACGGTCGGTAATCGCAACGTATCCCTCTGGGCTAATAGTGGCAACATCTCCCGTTTCAAACCAGCCGGGTTCCGCATGGGCCTCTGATCCTTCCAGCTTGTAATAGCTGGAGCAAATCCAGGGACCTCGCACCTTAAGCGCACCGAACGCCACGCCATCTCGCGGCAGCGCGTTGTTGTCGTCATCCGTAATCTTGACCTCAACACCCCAGATCGGCGTACCGACCGTCATGCGCAAACGCGTAAACTCCTCCTGAGTATGAAGACCTCGGTGAGCCCCAGCAGCATTGGCTGTTCCCAAGGGGCTCATTTCCGTCATACCCCAGGCGTGACGTGAATCGACCCCGTAGGTATCGAACTCCTCCATGATGGAGAGCGGGCAGGCAGAACCGCCAACGACAATCTGCTTTAAAGTGTCAACGCGTAAGCCCTCGCTGCGCAGATGATTGAGTAAATTGAGCCAAACCGTCGGGACTCCTGCCGACATCGTGACCCCCTCTTCATTAATCAGTGCGGCCAAGGTGGCGCCATCACCCATCTTGTTACCCGGCATCACCATTTTGCAGCCCGCAACGGGGCAGGCGTAAGGGTTACCCCAGGCATTGACGTGAAACATGGGCACGATTGGCATCACCACGTCCCCCCCCGACATACCTAAAGCATCTGGCATCAGCGTCGCATAGGTATGCAGCACCGTAGACCGATGGCTGTAAAGTACACCTTTGGGATTACCGGTAGTTCCTGAGGTATAGCACAGTGCACACGCCGCGTTCTCGTCGAGCTCAGGCCATGAAAACTGATCAGACTGGCCCTCGAGCAGCGTTTCATAGCAATGCACATTGGCGAGCTGAGTGTCAGGCATGTTTTCAGCAGTCGTCATGACGACCCACCCCTTCACGTTGGGGCATTCGCCAGCCACCTGCTCAATAAGCGGCCAAAAATCGGGATCGACAAATATGAACCGATCGTCGGCGTGATTAATAATGTAAACGATTTGCTCGGGGAAGAGTCGGGGATTAACGGTGTGACAGACGTACCCCGAGCATGCCGCAGCATAGTAAGCCTCAAGATGTCGGTAATCATTCCAGGCAAGGGTGGCGATACGGTCACCCTGCGACAGCCCCCATCCAGCGATAACATTGGCCAACTGCCGGCTGCGGCAAAAAGCATCTTTATAGGTGTAACGATGCCGGGGGTTGTCGCGGGTCACAGACACAATCTCTTTATGACCGTTGACGCTCTCAGCGTGCTGGATAATGGAAGTAATTGTGAGCGGGACGTCCATCATCAAACCTTGCATACCGTTTTCCTTTTTATGGGTTGCCGTGTTGTTACCAAAAAACATCAGAAGAAACAGCCAGTGACTGCGCTATAAAAAATATCATTGTGTACTGCCAATGAAAAACCTGGAGCCCTGCCATCGCCCAAGTTGGGCTTCACAGCACGCTCGGCGACAATGCTACCCAAAAGCGACCTGCAAATACTACTTTTACGGCCATCTTTTGTTGTTTCGGACAAGACGCCATCGGTATCGACTGCTCAGCTATCTATAGCGTTCCAGACATCTTGCTGCACCAAGGCGCTTCCCTCGTTTTGCAATTTAATGAGGTGAGCCAGCATCGACAGCTTGGCCCAATCATGCAGTGCCGGATCGACATCGTCGTAAACCACGACAACCAAGGCATCAAGATTTGCTGGGCCAATCTTACGTAAACCCGACAGCACTTTATGCTCGCGCATCAAGCGATGCCGAACCAGTTTTTCAACTTCACCCCGACAATCGGGAATGATTTCGCCATGGCCGGGAGCTACGGCACTCACATCGTAGTCCAGCAATTTTCGCAAAGACGCAATGTAAGCCTGCATGCTGCCTCCAGGCGGCACGATCACAACAGTAGAACCATTCATAATATGGTCCCCCGCAAAGACCAAACCCTCTTCCTGAAGCAGGTAACAAAAGTGATTGTCGACATGCCCAGGCGTAGCAATGGCCCGCAATGTCCAGTCATCCCCTTGAATCAGGTCGGCATCATTAAGAACATCATCGGGCTTAAACGTTAAATCTTGGTGACGATCGTCTGCGGTCACCGCACCAACCATAGGTATCTTAAGCCGCTGGGCCAAGACCGCTGCTGCTGGCGAATGATCCGGGTGCGTATGGGTACAGACCACTTTAGAGGCCTTGCCCGCGCAGGCTTCGACAATGGCCTCTACATGTGAATCAATGGCCGGCCCCGGATCTAGGATAGCCACGTTGTTGCCACTACCGATGAGATACGTGTTGGTTCCCGGGCCTGTCATTGGCCCTGGGTTCGGCGCTACCAACCGACGAACGCGATCGGATAGTGCATGAACGACACCTGGGGTCAGCACTTCATTCCACCACTTGCGCTATGGGAACCTCAGGATTGACATCGGCCTCGTAATCCACGCCATCAACTTCGAAACCGAACAACTGCAAAAATTCCTGACGGTACCCGTCAAAGTCAGACAATGCTTTGAGGTTATCGGTATTTATTTTCTCCCAAATTTCAGCCACCTCAGCTTGTACCTCAGGGTTCAGCTCGAGGTTGTCAGCGCGCAAGCGCCCATCGGCATCAGGGCCTGAAGCGGTGCCATAAAGGGAATCTCTAAAGAGCCGGTTCACCTGCTCAATACAACCTTCGTGCTCTCCCCGCGCCTTCATCACCTTAAACAATATCGCGAGATAAATGGGCATAGCAGGAATAGCCGCCGAAGCCTGAGTCACCACCGCTTTAAGGACCGATACCCGAGCATCACCACCATGGGCTGCAAGTCGCTCACGAATATCGATCACCCGCTTATCGAGATCTTTCTTGGCCGCACCAATAGTGCCATGCCAATAAATATCCCAGGTTATTTTTTCACCGATATAGGTATAGGCCGTGGTTTTTGCGCCCTTGGCGAGAACGCCCGCCTCATCCAATGCTTCGATCCACATCTGCCAGTCTTCGCCGCCCATGACGGCAACCGTGTTATCAATTTCTTCTTGATTGGCCGCTTCTAAGTGGTATTCCTGAATTTCTTCTTTGTCGGTATTGACACCTTTTTGCACGGTATCAGAACCAATAGGCTTCAGGGTTGATGTGTGCACGACGCCAGTTTTGGGATGGGTTCGACGTGGGGCCGCGAGGCTATAGACCACGAGATCAATCGCGCCCAAATCTTCTTTGATGAGGTCGATGACTCGGGTTTTAACATCATCTGAAAAAGCATCGCCATTGATGCTTTTCGCGTACAGACCAGCTTCGTCTGCTGCACGGTGAAAGGCTGCTGCGTTATACCAACCGGCGGTGCCCGGCTTACGCTCCGTACCGGGCTTTTCAAAAAAAACGCCTAGCGTTGATGCGCCAGCACCAAAGGCTGCGGTTATCCGCGAGGCCAGTCCATAACCGGTCGATGCCCCCAGCACCAGAACCCGTTTAGGGCCCTCTTCAATCGCCCCGCCTGACTGCACATGACGTATCTGTCGACTAACATTTTCTCGACAGCCTTCAGGGTGCGTTGTAATACACAAAAATCCGCGGACTCGGGGTTTGATAATCATGGGTGCTCCGAAAGCCTAAGCATCGACAGTAGGGTTTATCTTAGGCTTAGAGTCTAACATGGCACACACAAGGGCGGTCAGCTACTGCCTATAAAATGATCCGTCTCACATCAGACAGTAGGCCCGCCAAATCCGTTAGGAAGCGTCCTGCATCGCCCCCGTTAACGACGCGGTGATCATAGGAAAGCGATAGCGGCAAAATTTGCCGTGGCAAAAAGGACTCACCGTCCCAAACCGGCTTTATCTCGGCTCGCGACAGGCCCAGAATCGCCACTTCCGGCGTATTCACAATGGGAGTAAAACCCTCTCCGCCAATGTTGCCCAGGCTGCTAATGGTAAAGACACCGCCTTGCATTTGCACCGGCGTGAGTTTCTTTTCCCGTGCCCGTGCAGCCATCTCGCGAATTTCCTCGGCAAGCTGCCAAATACCCTTCTTGTCGACATCGCGAATAACCGGGACCACCAATCCAGCCGGCGTATCGACGGCCATTCCAATATGACAGTACTGCTTGTAAACCAGCTCTTTGCCCGCAGCTGCCAGCGAAGACTTCATCTTTGGGTGCGCCCCAAGCGCTACTGCACAGGCTTTTAACACAAAGGGCATTGGGGTGAGTTTATTACCCAGTTGCTCGGCCTCTTTTTTCATTGACTGGCGAAAAGCTTCGAGGTCTGTAATGTCGGCTCCTTCAAACTGCGTGACATGAGGTACATTGAGCCAAGAGCGCGACATGTTTGTGGCCGTCATCTGATCAAGACGCGACCGGTCTTCAACGGTGACCTCGCCAAACTTACTGAAGTCGATCTCGGGGACAACAGGAACACCAGTACCCGTTAAGATCTCTGCTGATTTTTGGAGATTTTTTCGAGTAAATGCCTGCAAATCTTCTTTGAGAATTCGCCCGCGACGGCCCGACCCGGTAACGCTTAATAGATCAATCCCAAACTCTCGCGCTAATTTGCGCACCGCGGGACCAGCATAAACATCGGACTCGGATTTCGTCTGCGCTACTTCCTGAGACGGTGCCGGGGACGTGCTTACCGCCGCGGGTGGAGGCTCTGGCTCTTGAAGACCGGAGTCGGTTGATTCAGTCACAGCGCTCAATGCCGCTGGTGAGCCGTCTTGAGAACCATTACCCACCTCAGACGCTGCCTCAGCCTCAGCCGCCACAGCTTGAGTTACTGGCGGTTTCGCCAATTCCGTACTGTCTTGAGCAGGTGCTTCTGCCTCTACAACCAAGACGGCGTCACCCTCAGACAGAGCGTCCCCCAAAGCAACCCGAAGCTCTAAGACTTTGCCGGCAACCGTCGCCGGTATTTCCATTGACGCCTTGTCAGATTCTACAACAATCAGACTTTGCTCAACTTCAATAAGGTCGCCAACGGCAACGAAGATCTCGACAACCTCGGCACCTTCCGCACCCCCAATATCAGGGACTATTACGGTAACAGACATCAGTAGACTCCTCCGTTTTCAGGCATTGCGCGGATTGATTTTTTCGACATCAATGCCCAGTGCGTCAATCGCTTGGGCCACTACTGAAGCTTGCAAGACACCGTCATCGACCAAAGCTTTGAGCGCTGCGATTACGATGAAATCGCGGCTCACCTCAAAATGTTGCCGCAAATTTTTGCGGGTATCACTGCGGCCAAAGCCATCGGTACCCAATACGGTACAGGCGCTAGGGATAAACTCTCTCAACTGCTCCGCGTAAGCTTTAATGTAATCAGTAGCGATAACCGCAGGCCCTTTTCGGTCTGCAAGCAGTCCCGTTATATACGGTATTTTAGGCTCATCTGTTGGATGTAAACGATTCCATCGCACCGCGTCGGCACCATCTCGGGCAAGCTCATTGATGCTGGTCAGGCTCCAGACGTCAGCCGCCACGCCGAAGTCTTTCTCCAGCATTTCTGCCGCAGCCTCTACCTCGCGTAATATCGTACCCGCGCCCATCAACTGAACTCGCGGTTGATCCGTTGCTACGGCAGTTTTGAGCGCATAAGCACCTTTGACAATGCCGTCCTCGATACCTGCCGGCATGTCGGGATGATGATAATTTTCATTCATGGTGGTGATGTAATAGAAAACATTCTCACCGACCTCGTACATGCGACGCATACCATCCTGAATAATCACCGCTAACTCGTAGCCATAAGTCGGATCGTAGCTAACGCAGTTAGGAACGGTTGCCGCCATAAGGTGGCTGTGGCCATCTTGATGCTGCAATCCCTCACCATTCAGCGTGGTACGCCCTGAGGTGCCGCCAATCAGGAAACCCCTAGCCTGACTATCCCCCGCTGCCCATGCCAAATCACCGATACGTTGAAAGCCAAACATGGAGTAGAAAATGAAGAAGGGCACCATAGGGTAGTCTGAGACGCTGTAGGACGTTGCCGCAGCCAACCAGGCGGAAAAAGCACCCGCCTCATTGATACCCTCCTCCAAAATTTGCCCGGTGACATCCTCCTTGTAGTACAAAATCCCGCCGGCATCGTGAGGGGTGTACTGTTGACCCACCGATGAATAGATACCCATCTGCCGAAACATGCCCTCCATGCCGAAAGTACGCGCTTCATCGGGAACAATAGGAACAACACGCTCACCAAGAACCTTGTCTTTTAGCAGCGATGACAAAATACGAACGAAGGCCATGGTCGTTGATATTTCTCGTTTGCCACTCGACTTGAGCTGGCTGGCAAATGCACTTTTGGCCGGTGCGGGTAACGATTGCGACTGCGCACGCCTGGCCGGAATGTGGCCGCCTAGCTCGCCCCGCCGTTCTGCCATGTAGCGCATTTCTGGGCTATCCGACGGTGGACGGTAAAAAGGCACGTCCTTAAGTTCTCGGTCGCTAATCGGAATGCCAAAACGATCTCTGAAGGCTTTTAAGCTGTTGAGATCCAATTTCTTTAATGAATGCGTTTCGTTGCTAGCTTCCCCAGCCTCACTAGTACCGTACCCCTTCACAGTCATCGCCAATATGACCGTTGGGCGCGTAGTCTCTTCACAAGCCGCTGAATAGGCCGCGTAGACCTTATAAGGGTCATGACCGCCCCGGTTGAGGCGCATGATCTCATCATCGCTTAAGTCTTTTACCAGCTCGAGGGTCTCAGGGTACTCACCGAAGAAGTGCTCGCGGGTGTAGGCACCGCCGTTGTACTTAAAGTTTTGCAGCTCACCGTCGCATACCTCGTCCATGCGTCGCTGCAATAAACCTGAACTGTCGCGGTCTAGTAGTGGGTCCCACTTCCTGCCCCATATGACCTTGATAACGTTCCAGCCAGCACCGCGAAAAACACCCTCAAGCTCTTGAATGATCTTACCGTTACCTCGTACCGGACCATCGAGGCGCTGCAGGTTGCAGTTGATAACGAAGTGAAGGTTGCCCAACTTTTCTCGGCCGGCGAGAGCAATGGCACCCAGTGATTCAGGCTCATCGCATTCGCCATCCCCCATAAAACACCAGATTTTTCTGTCACGATGATC
>JAQXAF010000001.1 GCA_029253085.1 Luminiphilus sp.
AACTGGATCGTGTCAACCGCCGCCACGTTGCAGCTGCAGCTGAAGAAGTTTTTGGCATATCTCATGCCTCGGTTAATCGGTCTTCGGTGCCACCGTGGCTTTGGACTTTTGGCGGTGTCGGTTTTGGCGGTCTGTTACTGCTGTTTGCGCTGGGTTTCAGGGCCGGCCCATTACCCCTGCCAACTCCGTCAGCTGCCGATGATTTGGAGCCTGTTACCTCGATAACGGCGGCCGGTCTTGGTGCTGGCGCCGGGGAAGATGTGAGTACTGGGAGTGGGGCGCAGGCGGCGGGGTGGCTGATCAGCGAAAACTTAGCTCTCGAGCAGCTATGGCGGCTCAATAGTGACGCACCTTTTCCAGCGGGTATTTGTGGCGGCTCAGAGAATGAGGCAGGAGTCGATGGCCTGCGCTGTCTACAGGGGACTGCCCAAGTTTGGGATCCGATCATTGCCCTCAATCGTCCAGTGGTACTCGATATGCAAACCCCCGGACGCTTCTCGGCAGCGACACTGGTGGTGGCTTTTGAGGGGGCGGTAGCCTGGGTGCTGAGTGATAACGCAGTAGAGCGCGTCAGGCTGGTCGATATGGCAACGGCTTGGCGGGGTCGCTATCGCATGTTTTGGCAGCCACCCCAGGGGTGGGACCGACCGCTAGTGGAGGGGGATATTGATCCGGTTGTCACGGTGGTAGCAGAACTTTTTGCAACACTGGATCAGCAGGTCACGCCGTTAACCGAACAGCGTTTTACCCCTGGCCTGGCAGAGCGAGTCCGGTTGTTTCAGGCCCAACAAAACCTGACTGCCGATGGCGTTGTCGGTGTTCAAACCCTGTTAAAACTCAACGATGCATTGGGTAGAGGACTAGCCCCCGATGTGGCGCTGCGTCGTGCGCAGTGGCTAACGGAGGGGCCTTGATATGTCGATGATTCTTGATGCCTTAAAGCGCTCGCGAGAAGAGGGCGATAGGCCCACTGAGGTGCCCTCTATCGACACGAGTCACGAATTGACGGCGAAGGCAGGCGCACCTGCCCTTGGGTTAAAGGGGCTGGCTATCGGCATTGGGCTTGTTGTAACTATCGCTTTCAGCGTGTTGATGATTCAGGGTTCCCCCCAGATTCATTCAGGGGGGATATCCCAAAAAAACACGATGCAGCCGAACGGGGCGGCGCAAGCTGAAGCCCTTAGCACTCTGGGACGCGGCGCTACAAGGTCTCTGCCCGAGGTACCAGCACCTGCACTGACTCCCTCGGCTGAGGGCGCTTTGATAGAAGGCCAGCCGCAACGTAAAATAAACATCAGCGCACAAGACAATAGCCGTGTGGCCGCGCTGTATCGAGGGGTTGAGGCTCAGTCTGATTTCGATCTTGACGATCCTGCTTCAATGGCTGATTCGAACCTTCCGGCCGCGTCAGAGGGCTTCATTCCCAATGGGTTAGAAATGCAGAAGGCCCCCCGAGCATCGTCGCTTAGGCCGCCCTCTGAGGCCGTTGCTGAACGGCCGTTGCAGGCTTCTGGTGCGGCATCGACGGCGGCCCTGGGCCCCCTCGCTGGTGACGACGCGAGAGAGGATAATGACTCGGACCCTTTGCCTTTCGATATTGCAGCCGTGGTGAAGCGCGTTCAGGCGGAACTGGGGGAGCCTGCCCTGGTTGCTCACGGCACACCGCTTCTTGAGAACTTGTCACAGCTAAAAAAGAATGCGATTCCCACGGTTATGTACACGGTTCACGATTGGCGGCCGGCGGGTTCGTCCCAAGTGACGTTGAATGGCACGACATTGGGTGTGGGTCAGCAGCTCAGTGGCTTTAAGGTCGAAGAAATTCTTTCTGACAGTGTCATCCTAAGCTATCGCGGTACGGCTTTTCGGCTCAGGGCACTCAACAGCTGGGTTAATCTCTAAGCTCTAAATTCCAATTTTTGAGTGCTGGTGTTTAAGGTGCTGGGTCGGGAGTGGCTTGATGTATGGCCTTGATGCCTGCTCGAACTTCCTTCGACAGTACAACGTCGAGGCTGCGTATATTTTGTTCCAACTGGGCCACACTGGTTGCCCCGATAATATTCGACAGGAGAAAGGGGCGATTGTTGACAAAAGCTAGTGCCATTTGCGTTGGATTTAAGCCGTGTTCCTCCGCTAAGGCGACATAGCGCTCAGCCGCCTCCCATGTGGGCTCTGATGCATAGCGTGCAAAGCGCTTGAATAAAGCCAGCCTAGATCCTTCTGGAAGCGCGCCGTTGCGATACTTACCAGTCAGTAATCCCATGGCCAGTGGCGAATAGGCAAGCAGGCCAATGTTTTCGCGATGGGAGATTTCGGCCAGGCCAATCTCATAGGTTCGGTTTAGCAAGCTGTAAGGGTTCTGTATTGATTGTGGCGGGGGTAGGCCTTCGCGGTCTGCGGTTTGTAAAAACGTCATGGCACCCCAGGGTGTTTCGTTGGAAAGTCCATAGCCGCGGATCTTGCCCTGCTGAATAAGCACTTTGAGAGTGCGTATGACATCCTCGATCGCTGTCCAGTTTGAGTCTGCGTCGGGCCGGTGGGTGTAGCCTCTCACCCCGAAGCAGTTCGTAGTACGCTCGGGCCAATGTAGCTGGTAAAGATCGATATAGTCAGTCTTTAATCGTTGCAGACTTTTATCAACCGCCTCGACAAGGTGCTCCCGGATAAAACGCGGACCACCGCGTAAAAAGTCGAACTCCTCCCGAGGGCCTGTGGCTTTTGTTGCGAGTATCCAGTCTTCGCGCCGTCCCGAGTTAGCAAACCAGCTGCCTATGTACTGCTCGGTTCGTCCTTGAGTTTCTGCCCGTGGTGGCACGGGATACATTTCCGCAGCATCCATGAAATTAATACCATGCTCCAGCGCGTAATCAATTTGAGCGTGGGCTTCTTGTTCAGTGTTTTGCTCGCCCCAGGTCATGGTTCCTAGGCAGATGCGCGATACGGCATGCCCGTTGATATCAGTGAGACTCATTTATGCATTCCAAAAAGTTGGGTTGAACGACGCGCTTCATTGTCTTTATGCGTCGGAGGGAACTACAAGCCTAAAAAGTTTGCCATGACATCGTGCACTTCGCGTTGGCGCAGAAACGCGGGCACTAGACCTTCACCTACGTCATTGGCGAAAAGTGGGACATTAGCCCCGGTATGTTCTTCTGAGACAAAACCGTTGGTGGCGTAATTGATGGTCATCAAGCTGCCATCAGGCATTGTGAGGCGCGCGACGTGGCCCGGTGAGTAGACGGGGACCGGAATCTCAGCGTACAGGCTGGGCTCGGGAATAATTTGAGCGGCCTGGGCGTGATCGGACGTGACGATAATCAGAGTCTGTGGATGCGTCTCAGCAAAATTTAGCGCAACGCTCACAACCTCCTCAAGTTGCGCGATCTCACCAAGGGAGCCACAGGGATTGCGTACGTGGCTCTCCTTGTCGATAGAGGCCGATTCGACCATCAGAAATAAACCTTTATCGTTGTCCTGTGTCAGTCGATCGAGAGCAACTTCAGTTAACGCTGCCAACCCGGGGGTATTGCCATAGGCGGGATTGGATTCACAGGTGATGGGGTCTGGCTGAGTCACACTGCCTAGCCGCCAATCCAATTTGTTGAGGGTGCTGGTGTCGGGTTGTTCTGCTACGCGCCCATCAGAGCCTTGCAAGCGCACAGGAAGGTGGCCGGTGGCGAATAATCCGATTAATCGCTGGTTAGAGTCCGCTTGGGTCAGCATCGCGGGGTCCGTGACAATAGTTACCGGCTGGGACTCGGCCATCATTAGTGCGGTCTTTCCCGATGTGGGGTCGCCTGTGGTGAAGTGGCTAAGGCCCCCGCCAAGGATGACGTCAATAGGTGCTTTTATGATTTGCTCGGCAATTGAGCCGGGGCCACCATTCATGGTGGCGTCCTGTGGGCATCCCTCATAAGCAACGCTGTAAAGCTCACCGCCCAAAATAATATCGGGATTTTCACAGCCGCGGCTGGACACGTGGCTCATAAAGCTAGCAGGTGTCGCGTCGGTAACCGAGCTGCTACTTACGATGCCTGTCCTCAGGCCCGCTGCGTTCGCGCGCTGGGCGATGGTGATCAAATCTTCATCCGTAGCGCTCGTGCCAACCCGCCCCATCTGAGTCGTGATTCCAGTTGCCAAGGTCGTGGCGGTGTTCGCTGAGTCAGCGACATATACCCATTCAGTGTCTTTGCCCACGGTTTGAACCTGAACGGCAGCTCGGACTGGGAGGGTATCGATGATCAATTGACCGTCATGTCCTGCCAAAAAATTACGTCCCATCGTGACATGCTGGTCGTCGAAGCCGTCACCAATAATGAGAATTACCGAACGTCCGCCATGAGAGGTGGGGGGCGCCTCGGTTGGCTGGGCCGTAATCAGGCCACTGACGCTAATAAGAATGCAAAAAATGGGCGCGCGAAGCATAGGGAACTCCAGATTCAAGCCGAGTAAACAGCAATATTTTATTCAGATAGGGTACGGCGCTACTGGCACCGCCGCAAGGATATGGCATCATGCGCACCCGGATAGTTATTGTGGTGGTCAAAAACAATGCACGTTTCACGAAAATCGGCTCTTCTTGCGTTATGCGCTCTCTTATTGCCTTTTCCCGCATTGGCTGGGGAGATTTCCTCCGCTGATACTGCGTGGATGTTGACCGCGACTGCGCTGGTTTTATTTATGACCTTGCCCGGCCTGTCGTTGTTCTACGGTGGATTAGTTCGGGTCCGAAATGTCTTGTCGGTGCTAATGCAGTGTTTTGCTTTGGCCGCGCTGATGTCAGTAGTCTGGTTTGTCGCGGGTTACACCCTGGCCTTTGGCTCTGCCGGTGTTGAGCAGGGCGCCTGGATTGGTGATCTTGGCAACCTAATGCTTATGGGTATTGATATTGACGGCGTCAATGGTTCAATTCCCGACGCCCTTTTTGTCATGTTCCAAATGACTTTTGCGATCATTACGCCCGCCCTAATTATTGGTGGTTTCGCCGAGCGTATTCGGTTTTCAGCGCTGTTGTTATTCAGCACGGCCTGGTTGTTGCTTGTCTACGCACCTATTTGTCATTGGGTTTGGGGCGGTGGCTGGTTGGGCACCATGGGTCTTCAGGATTTTGCCGGTGGCACAGTGGTACACATCACTGCAGGTGTTGCCGCCTTGGTCGCCGCAATCATGATGGGACCGCGTCGGGGTTTTGGTTCGGTGGCGATGCCGCCACACAACCTGACAATGACAGTGACCGGTGCCGGTATGCTGTGGGTAGGTTGGTTCGGATTTAATGCCGGTTCGGCAGTGGCGGCGGACCAGAGTGCTGCCATGGCGATGCTGGTGACACATCTGTCTGCGGCTTGCGGTGCCCTGGCGTGGATGGCGATGGAATGGTTGCGTCACGGCAAGCCCTCGGTTCTGGGCATCGTGACTGGCATGGTTGCCGGTCTAGGCACGATTACACCGGCATCGGGCTCAGTGGGGCCGGCAGCGGCGGTTGTGATAGGACTAACTGCAGGGGTCGTTTGCTATTTTGCGACGATTACCCTAAAAAATCGCCTAAAAATTGATGACAGTCTCGATGTTTTTCCCGTCCACGGGGTCGGAGGTATTTTGGGTACGCTGCTGGCAGGTATCTTTTGCTCGCCGAATCTCGGCATCTTTAGTGGCAACGGCTTCTCTGAGGGTATTACCAGTATTGGTGGTCAGCTTGCCGTTCAGGCGACGGGTGTTGGTGCAACTTTTCTCTACACCCTGGTCGTGAGCTACATTCTCTTTAAGGTGGTCGATGCGCTCGTGGGTCTTCGCGTTGACAGTGATGAAGAGACCATCGGGCTCGATTTGGTGCTTCACGATGAGCGAGGCTACGACCTCTAGCGTTCTGCAAGGTGAGCTTCTCTCAGGGCCCCTGCTTTGGGGCCCTTGATTAGTGGAGTTGCCCGAGAGCGTGGCCGGATTGACCGACGGCCGCAAATTGCAACGGTTTCTCTCCTAATCCCTTCTTAATGCATCATTACTGGCAATGGGCGTGGGAAACCGTGTTACGACTAGATAGCTCGAGACGAGCAACGTAAGAATGGTGGTGGCCTGAATCAGCGTGTGAGCCGTCGGGCTGAGGCGGCCCGATTCCAGAGCGACTACGGCGATGAGTAAGGCGAATTCGCTGCATTGACCTAGCCGAAAGCCCAGATTCCAGGCTAACTTTGGCGACTCACTGACGCCTCGCAATAGCATTTGGTAGACCAGCGGTTTGAGGCACAAATAGCTTAAGGCCAAAACAACCGCCGCTGCCGCGACACCGGGTAGGGCAGAAACGTCGAATTGCGCCCCCACAGAAAAAAAGAAAATGACGAGAAAAAAATCGCGAAGGGGTTTTAGGCTCACTGCAATATATTGAGCGATAGGACTCGTAGCCACTGCCACTCCAGCGATAAACGCACCGACCTCCGCGCTTAATCCCATGAGTGCCGCCAGTTCTGCCACCCCAAGGCACCAACCGACTGAGAGCAAAAATATGTATTCGTGGTATCGGTCAAATCGCGCGATGAGTGGAATTAATATAAAGCGAACCGCAGCCCAGCAGCTCAGTACGAGTAAGGGCAGCATGATCATGGGGCGGGCGAGCGACCACACCACAGAGCTCTCAGAGTCACCGCTTTGTAACCACACCAGTACAATAATGGCGATCAGGTCTTGAAAGAGCAGTAATGCAACCAGTACTTCGCCTAGGTGTTTATGGTGTAAAACCGTCGTTGGCAGTAACTTGATACCAATAATGGTGGAGGAAAACATCAGTGCCGTGCCGACTAATAAAGCATCGCTGTGTTCAAAACCAAAGCCCCGCGTAATGGCGTACCCCACGGCGATATAAATGCCCGAGCTGGCCAGAGCAACCCAGCTGGAGCTCTTCATACTGTTGAGGAGCGCTTTGGGCTGCATGTCGAGGCCGAGCAGGAATAAGAGAAAAATGATCCCCACATGCCCCGCGTCGCTGACTAAGGCGGTATTGCTAACCAAACCGGTGCCGAATGGACCCAAGGCAGCGCCCAAAATAATGTAGGCAATGATAATAGGTTGGCGGGTATACAGCGCAATGGAGGCGAACACTGCCGCCCCCAAAAATATGGCAGCGAAAGTAAAGGTTATGCCGCCAAAATCCATAGAACCCCCGTGATAATCAATAACGTGTGCAGCAATGATTTTGCACAATGCCCAACTTCGGCTCAGACAAGCTGCAGATTAGGTAGCAATTGGCTTTGCTTTGCCGGCCGGTTTCTTTCAAACTACGCGCGCTGAATATTAACGGCTAAATTGATCTCATTTGAAAGGAAAAATTCGATGTCTCAAAGTAATTTGTCTGACGGCGCTGCGGATGGTCTAGCCGCTGTCATTATTGTCTCCGTAGTCGTGACATGGGTGGTGTTTTGGCTCGGTGGTATGCCCGCCTAAGTTAGCATCAGTGCGCTACGATCCATTGCACCAATAGCGCCAAGCTGCCAACGAAAATTGCCGCGAAGACCAATCCCGCGACAATAAACATCCCGGGGCTGCCACCGCTGAAATCCCGCTCACGATTTTTAGCGCTCTGCACGCCTAAGGCCGCAGCAAAAATGCTTTGCAGTAGATGCCGCCAAGAAAGCTTGGCGGCTGGGGTGTCTGTGTCGTTGTCACTGTTGGTCATGTTTGTTTTCAGTATCACTGCCGTTCACCCCGACAACGATACCAACTCGTCCCCCCTGGCGTCGCGATTTTTTTCAGTGAAGCCGGTTTTAGGCTTCGTCAAGAATAGGGGCTAGCCAATATTTCAGATCATCAATGGCATCGCCTTTACGCTTTGCCAAAGCGGCAACTTGATCATTGCCAATTTTACCCACTGAGAAATAACGGGATTCTGGGTGTGAAAAGTACAGCCCACTCACCGCAGCAGTTGGGTACATGGCATAGCTCTCCGTCAGGGACACGCCGCAGTTTTTTTCGACGTCCAGCAATTCAAATAGCGTGGCTTTTTCGGTGTGATCCGGGCAGGCCGGATAGCCCGGAGCGGGTCTGATCCCCTGATATTTTTCGCGAATTAAGTCTGCGTTCTCAAGGGTTTCGTCGGGTGCATAGCCCCAGTAATTTGTCCGGACTTCTCGGTGCAGCTGCTCTGCAAAGGACTCGGCGAGGCGATCGGCGAGGGCCTTAAGCATGATCGCATTGTAATCGTCATGTTCTGCCTCAAAAGCTTTGGCGCGTTCCTCAACACCATGACCTGTTGTGACACAGAATCCGCCCATCCAATCTGAGGGACCCTTTTCAGGGGCCACAAAATCAGCCAGCGATAAGTTGCTCTCACCCTCACGCTTCTGCAGTTGCTGACGAATGTGATGCAAATCAGCCACGGGTTGGTTCTGTTCGTCAAAGAGTCGAATATCGTCGCTACCAAGGCGCTGAGCCCGCCAAAAGCCAATAACTCCATGAGCTTGCAACCAGTTTTCAGAGATAATTTGCTGCAGCATAGACTGCGCATCAGCAAAAAGCTGTCGGGCCTGTTCGCCAACCACAGCGTCTTCTAGGATGGCGGGATACTTTCCGTGAAGATCCCAGGTGATGAAAAACGGTGTCCAATCAATCGTGCTGATTAAGGTTTCAAGGGGATAATCTCGCAAGGCTCTCACCCCTGAAAAACTGGGTTCAGGCGGTTGATAGTCGTCCCAGTTCCAGGCGAAGGCAGATTCAACGGCTTCACTGTAGGCCAGTCGATCACTGCGTTTTTTCCTGCGAGCCACGCGATCACGTACCGCAACATATTCATTGGCAATGCTTTTAGTGAAAGTCGCTTTAGATGAGCCCAAAAGCTGACTGGCCACGCTGACACTGCGGGAAGCATCGGGCACATAAACCACGGCATCATTGTGATAGGCAGGACAAATCTTGACAGCCGTGTGCGCTTTAGAGGTCGTCGCGCCGCCAATCATCAAGGGGATTTGAAAGCCTTCTTGCTGCATTTTGCCAGCAATGTGGGACATTTCTTCAAGGGAAGGGGTAATGAGTCCAGATAATCCAATAATGTCGACTTGCTCCTCGCGAGCGACCTTAAGAATCTCTTCGCAATGCACCATGACACCCAAATCGATAATTTCATAGTTGTTGCACTGAAGCACAATGCCCACAATATTTTTACCAATGTCGTGAACATCGCCTTTGACGGTGGCGAGTAAAATTTTGCCGTTATTTTTGGCTTTACCCGACTTCTCCTCTTCAATAAAAGGTTGTAAATAGGCAACAGCCTGCTTCATGACCCGTGCAGATTTCACTACCTGAGGCAGAAACATTTTGCCCTCGCCAAAGAGGTCGCCTACGGTATTCATGCCATCCATCAAAGGACCTTCAATCACATCGATAGGGCGCTCTGATTGTTGTCTAGCTTCTTCGGCATCGTCCTCAATAAACTGTGTGATACCTTTCAATAGTGCATGCTGTAGGCGTTTGGCAACGGGTGCTTCGCGCCAACTGAGATCCTCGACTCGACTGCGGCTACCCGTGCCTCGATATTCTTCGGCGAGTTCTAACAGTCGTTCGGTGGCATCATCCTTGCGGTTAAGAACCAGGTCTTCTACTGCGGTTTTTAGGTTTTTCGGCAAGTCATCGTATACGGCCAGTTGACCCGCGTTGACAATTCCCATATCCAGGCCTGCACCAATTGCGTGGTATAGAAAGACCGAGTGAATGGCTTCACGGACAGGGTTGTTACCCCGAAAGGAAAATGAGACGTTTGATACGCCGCCTGAGACTCTTGCTCCGGGCAGATTTTTCTTAATCCAACGCGTGGTCTCTATGAAGTCGACCGCATGATTGTTGTGGACTTCAATGCCGGTACCTATGGCAAAAATATTCGGGTCAAACATGATATCGAAGGGGTTGAAGTCAAGCTCACTTCTCAATAAATCGTAGCTGCGTTGGCAAATTTTCTGACGGCGCTCCAAGGTATCTGCCTGTCCATTCTCGTCGAAAGCCATAATGACAACGCTGGCTCCATAGTGCTGACATAGCGAGGCTTGCTGTAAAAATTCAGTTTCCCCGGCTTTTAAGCTAATGGAGTTAACAATCGATTTTCCTGGAATACATTTGAGTCCGGCTTCAATAACGCTCCACTTCGAGGAGTCCACCATGATGGGTACCCGGGCTATGTCGGGTTCAGAGGCGATAAGATGAAGGAAGCGCACCATAGCGGCCTCTGCGTCCAACATGCCCTCGTCCATGTTGATGTCTATAATCTGGGCACCATCTTCAACCTGTTTTCGTGCCACAACGAGGGCTGCCTCGTATTGGTCATCGAGAATGAGGCTTTTAAACCGTGCTGAACCGGTGACGTTACAGCGTTCGCCCACGTTGACAAAGTTTTTGCCAGTGAAGGAAAAGCTTTCAAGGCCACTCAGGTAGGTGTCTTGAGGGAGAGCCGGCAAGGTACGGGGCTGATGGTCTGCGACACTCGCTGCGATCGACCTTATGTGTTCTGGTGTTGTGCCACAGCAACCCCCGGCCAGATTTAAAAAACCTTGTGCCGCAAAGGTATCGAAATCAGTAGCCATGTCTTGAGGCGTTTCATCGTAGTCACCGAACGCATTGGGTAGACCGGCATTGAGATGCGCGCTGAAGTAACACGAACTGACTTTTGCGAGCTCCTCTAAAAAGGGTTTGACCTCTCGAAATCTGCGCCCGCAGTTGCTGCCCACGATCAATGGTCTTGCGTGCGCAATCGCGTGCCAAAAGGCCTCTCCTGTTTGTCCTGAGAGTAGGCGCCCGCTAGTGTCTGGGAATGTCGCTGACACCATAATCGGCAGTTCGACTCCGAGTTTATCCATAGCCTCTCGACATCCGAACAAAGCGGCCTTGGCGTTTAAAGTGTCGAAAACTGTTTCAATCATGAGGATATCTACGCCACCCTCAATGAGCGCCTCCGTCGCGATCCGGTAGTCATCCCTTAGCTCATCAAAGGTGATGTTGCGTGCTCCCGGATCATTGACATCCGGAGAGATCGAAGCGGTTCGGGGGGTTGGGCCTAGCACTCCAGCGACAAACCGCGGTTTCTCCGGGGTTTTTTGCATGAACTTATCGGCTGCGCCTCTTGCCAGTCGTGCGCCTTCAAGATTGAGGTCCCGTATGATCGCCTCGAGTTGGTAATCGGCTTGGGCGGTGGCGGTGGCATTGAACGTGTTGGTCTCAATGAGGTCTGCACCGGCTGCGAGGTAGGTCTCGTGAATGGTGGAAATGAGGTCTGGGCGCGTCAGGGTGAGCAGGTCATTATTGCCTTTGAGGTCGCTGGGGTGATCCTTAAAGCGTTCGCCACGGTAGTCAGCTTCATTTAAGGCTTGCTCTTGAATCATGGTGCCCATTGCGCCATCGATAAGGAGGATTTGCCGATCTAGTGCATCAATGAGTTTTGAGGCTGAGGCCTTAGAATATTTCGGAAATCGAGAGGTAAGCATTTTTGGTTATATGTCCAGCAGAAAAGGATCACTTATAATATATCAAAATAAATTGATATATAACCCTAACTGCAGATCTGGGTGCCAGAAATTTCCCATGTGTTCACCCACCCCGATAGTCGGGTATTATGAGGACTGTTGCTAATGCTCACTGATTTACTGGACGAAAAAGCCCATGATTACGATTACTGAAGCCGCTCGAGAATACCTGGGAGAACTGCTAAATAAACAAGAGGACGCTCTCGGTGTACGGGTCTTTATCAATCAGCCAGGTACACCCAAGGCAGAAACCTGCATCGCCTATTGCCGTGAGGGCGATTTGGAGGCCGATGATGTAGAAGAAGATTTTGGCCATTTTAAGGCATGGTTCCAGGGGCGCAGCGTCCCTTTTCTAGAGGATGCCATGGTTGACTACAACAAGGATAAGTTTGGCGGTCAGCTAACGATTAAAGCGCCTAACGCAAAAATGCCTCGGGTCGATGTCGACAGTCCTATCGAGGACCGTATTAATTATGTCCTTTATAACGAGGTTAACCCCTCACTCGCCGCCCACGGCGGGGAGGTATCGTTGGTTGAAATTACAGATGACGCTTTGGCCATTCTCAAGTTTGGCGGCGGCTGTCAGGGATGTAGTGCTGTTAGCATGACTTTGAAGGATGGGGTCGAGAAAACGCTGCTGGAGCAGGTGCCAGAGCTATCCGGAGTACGCGATGTTACTGACCATTCAGATCGCAGTCAGGCCTACTATTAGCTTTCAGCCCTCTCAGGACAAGCGGGGCGCGGGCTGGAAAGTTAGACTGACTGTTACGGGCAATGCCCGAGGCCGAATGTAAAAAAGGCGCTGCTGGTCTCGGCCCTGCCTCACGCTCAGTTTTACGCTAAGCAAAACGCTCATTGAGCGAGTTAAACAGGGGCTTAAGCATTAGCTCGCGCAGGCAGCACGTCGCGTAGTTTTTTCGCAATATCTAAAAGCAGCGTCTCTGTGGTTTCCCAATCAATGCAGCCGTCGGTGACTGAGACTCCATACTCCAGGTCGTCGAGGTTTGCTGGAATTTTCTGGTTCCCGGCTTTGAGATTACTCTCCAGCATTAAACCGATAATTGATCGATTGCCTGCGATAATTTGCTCAGTCACATCTGCAGCCACCACGGGCTGCCGGTCGGGTTGTTTTTCGGTGTTGGCGTGACTGCAATCAACCATGATGTTCGCGGGCAAGGCGGCTTGTTCGAGTGCCTCTTCACACAGCCCAATATGTTGGCTGTTGTAGTTGGGGCCAGCCGACCCACCTCGTAAAACGACGTGGCCATAAGGATTACCGCGGGTCTCAAATACCGAGACTTTACCTTCGCTATTGATACCCAAAAAACGATGGGGATTACAGACCGACTTCATGGCATTAACGGCAACTTCAAGTCCGCCATCGGTACCATTTTTGAACCCAACCGCTGAGGAAAGCCCGCTAGCCATTTCCCGATGGGTTTGAGATTCGGTTGTTCTGGCGCCGATTGCCGACCAGCTGATTAAGTCTTGAAGATACTGGGGTGTGATCGGATCCAGTGCTTCGGTAGCCGTAGGTAAGCCCAGCTGTTGAATATCCTTCAAAAGTGAACGTCCAATGGTCAGGCCGGCTTCAATATCGAAGGAGTCATCGAGGTGGGGATCATTGATCAACCCTTTCCAGCCAACGGTCGTTCGGGGTTTTTCAAAGTAGACTCGCATGACTAAAAGCAGTGTATCGTCGACCTGCTCGGCGACACGCTTTAACTTATGCGCATACTCCATGGCGGCATCGACATCGTGAATTGAGCAAGGACCCACGACAACCATAAGTCGGTGATCTTTTCTGTCGAGAATGTTTTCAATCGCCTCTCTGGTCTTAGCGACACGATCTTGAAGTACTTCATCGACGCCAACTGTGTCGCGTAAAGCGGCAGGTGCGACCAGAATTTTCTGGGCGGCGACGTTAACATTGTGGACATGGGGTTTGGACATGCTAGTTTGCCTGCAATATTCAAAAAAATTAGGACGGGGCAATGTGGGAATACACCGACCTCCGCGCTGCGGATTCTAACTGTCTGAACACGCAGCGTCATGTGGTGATTTGTACAAAACTTGGAGATTGGGTTTGACAGCAGCGGTTGATTTATCGCCCTTCCGAAAATTTTTGGCACAGGGCGCGGTATTTTTGACACCGGGATTGCGATTGTCCCGGGTCATGACACAGGCCGTGGTTGAAGAGCAGCTCAGTGGAGGGGAGTCGGTTATTCAGCCACCCATGATTCAACCGGTGGATGGTTGGTTGGAATCCGTGTGGCGACAGCAGGTAGAGGCGGGTCATTTGCCTCCACGTCGACTCCTCGGTCGGGTGGCAGAGCGACGCCTCTGGATGAAGATCATTCAGGCGGATATGCAAGGCCAAGCAGGATTTAGTCTGATCCAGCCCGCTGCAGCTGCTGAGCAAGCACTTCGGGCTCGCCAGCAGTGGTTGATGTGGGGAGGGGATTCCGAGGATAAATCCCAGCGTCACTACTTTAGCTTTGATGCCGACTGCGCCACATTCGAGCGATGGTGCTCAGAGTTTGCTGCACAGCTGGAAACTAATGCATGGGCAACTCGGGCTGACCTCTACCGCAGCTTGCTGACAGTACCAATCGAGTCGAAGATTTCTATTGTGCTGTGTCATGTATTGCAGTTGCCGCCATTGACCCACCAAGTATTGAGTCACTTGGGTTTTTTGCACGAACCTGTCCCACCCGAGACCGAGGGTTTTGACCCTCTTGTGACAAAAGCATTTTCGAGTCGACGAGGGGAGGCAATGGCTGTCGCGAAATGGGCGGCACAAAGGCACCGTGATAACGTGGGCAGCACCGCAATTGTGTTGCTCGATTTCAACCGTGATCGTCCAGAACTTGAATATCAACTGCGACAAGAGTTTGATTGTTTGGGGTCACGTTACGCCGCATTACCTGTCAATTTTAGCTCTGGCATGCCCCTGTCTAAGACGCCCATGTTTCGTGACGCCTTGATGGCGTTGCGGGTAGCGAGTGCTCATGACTCGGCAGCCCTTTTGCGAAGTGACGTGCTGGCACTGCTGCGGTCGCCCTTTCTCCATGGCGGAGAAGACGTGGATGGCATTGCGTTACTGCAGTTACGTAAGGCGTGTACTGACCTAACCAGCGAGCATATTGATAAGCGCGACTTGAGTCATCTGGCCGAAACATTTGCCCCCGACGCGCATTTAACGCGGGTTTTTAAAACGCTTCGTACCGATCGTAGTACCCGAGGAAAACGATTGCCCTCGAGGTGGCTCGATGTGATTCGTGCGGTACTTCGGCTTTGGCAGTGGCCGGGCCGCGCCGCTCTTGATTCCCTTGAGTACCAGCAGTTTGAGCGCTTGGAGGTCGCCCTAGATGAGCTGGTCATGCAGGACTGCATCAGCGGAGAATTATCCTTTCAACAGCTCATTCTTGTCTGGGAGCAGTGTTTGGATGATCGGGTTTTCCAGCCAAAAACTGAGGATAGCGCAGTCCAAGTGTTCGGCCCGCAGGAAGTGGTGGGTCTACGATTTGATGCGCTTTGGATTTGCGGCATGCAGTCGGGTTTACTACCCCAAAGACCCCAATTGTTACCTTTTTTACCGAACTGGCTGCAGCATCATTTAGGTCTGCTGAACGGCGATAGCGTGGCTCTTGAGGCGTCAGCTATTGCACTGCTTAACAGTTTCAGGGCCACTCATGGTGATGTGAGTGCCAGTTACGCCAGTGAGCACGAAGGTCTCGAAATTTTACCCAGCCATCTTGCAAACCCGATAGCTTCAGGTGAATCCATGACAGAACAGCAAGCGCCAAGGCACTGGCCAGAACCGTCGCCGCTAGAGTCATTGGATGAAGGAGACGTGGCTGTTGGTGGGGCTGATATTCAATGGGGCGGTGGTGCCGGTGTGATTAGTAACCAGTCTAATTGCCCGTTTCGGGCATGGGTTAGCCATCGCTTAGGTCCTACCCACGTGGCTACCCCAGTGTTTGGATTGACGCCTGCAGAGCGTGGAAACATTGTCCACGACGCGCTGCGATATACGTGGGAAATCATAAAGGACAGTCGCAGCCTTCGAGCCATGACTACCACTCAGATTGAGGCCCTTACCCAGGCGTCAACCGAGAGGGCGGTGCAGGCGCTGGAGCGTCGAGCGCAACGACGGCATTGCAACATCAGAAAGCGTGTGGGTAGTGCTTGCCTTGACCTTGAAGTTCAACGCGTCGCGGCTTTGCTTAACGGTTGGCTCGAACTCGAGGTGCAGCGCGCGGGGGACTTTAGTGTCGTCGAACAAGAAGACAGTCATGAACTGGCTTTGGGTTCTTTAGTACTCAATCTGCGCCCTGACCGAATTGATCGGTTAGAAGAGGGGCGACAGGTGGTCATTGACTACAAAACAGGGGCTGTTCACCGTTCGAGTTGGCTAGGAGAACGGCCTAGTGATGCACAATTGCCCCTGTACGCACTGCTCAATGACAGCGTCGAGGGGGTGGCTTTTGGTCGAGTTCATCCGGAGGGCGTAGAGTATGTTTTTTTAGGGGAAGCGCTGGGGCTTGGAGGCAAAGAGATACCCCTGGACGATCAGGTGAAGCGTTATGAAGCGGTGCCTTTGGAAAGTTGGGAGGCATTGCGGCTGACCTGGCGCAGTCGCCTTGAGCGACTGGCAGATGATTTTGTGCGGGGCCACGCGGCTATCGACCCCCAACCTCATGCCTGCCGTTATTGCGCTCTAGCTAGTGTTTGTCGATATGCGCAGAGTGCTGAACTAACCGAAGAAGTCCCTGTAGGCTTCGGTGGAGGTGCGTCGTGACGGACAGTGATACACAGATCCGATTAACGGCACTCGACCCGACTCGCAGCTTCTGTGTCACAGCACCTGCCGGCTCTGGTAAGACCGAGTTGCTAACCCAACGAATTTTGGCGTTGTTGCCCACTGTCGATCGCCCAGAACAAGTTTTGGCTATGACGTTCACTCGCAAGGCGGCGGCTGAGATGCGAGAGCGACTGCTGAGCAAGCTTGATGAGGCTCGGCGGAGGGTTGAGGTCACCAAAAGCTATGAGCGGCAAACTCGAGACTTGGCCCTAGCGGTATTAGCTCATGCGGATGAACGCAATTGGTCTCTAGATCCGGAAGAATTTAATCTTCGCACCATCGATAGCCTGTGTGCCGACCTGACGCGTCAAATGCCAATACTGAGTGGGCTGGGCGGTGCCGTTGAGATTACAGATCAGGATAAGCCGTTATTTGAGCAGGCGATCATTGCGCTTTTTGATGCGGTAGGTAGTGAGGCTCAGGTGGGCGAGGACCTTCGGTGCTTGTTGTTGCACTTTAACAACGATTGGGACGCACTGCGGGAGCTGCTGGTTGCCCTTTTAGCGCGGCGGGGCGATTGGGGCCGTTCTCTGGGTCAACATGCCGATCCGGCGGAAGCGGCTCGGGCCTTGCAGGCTACTGTTGAAGCGTTGATCCAATCGGTTGTTGATCGCCTCTGCAAATCCTTTGAATCTTGCTTTGAGGAACTGCAGCAGTTGTCCCAGTTATCTGCTGATGAATTGGGCCAACCCGACGTGCACTTGGGCGCTGATTATCAGGCTCTTGCAAGTTGGCAGTACGCTTCTCATATCCTTTTGACAGGGGCAGGTGAGTGGCGGAAACCGGGTGGGGTCAATGTCAAACTAGGTTTCCCCGCAAAATCAGAGGCTAAAGCGCGATTACAGAGTTTACTGAACAGCCTCAGTGAGTCACCGGTGCCCTCGGAATTGCTTGAGCTACGCGCCTTACCGGTGGTGTCAGATGAAGACATCAGTTGGGGCTTGGTCTTGCGTTTGTCGCGCTTGCTACCCGTGTTACAGGCGCAGCTGCTGTTGGTTTTTCAACGCGAAGGGCGTGTGGATTTCACCCACGTGGCCTTAGCCGCGCAGCAGGCCCTAGGCGCCGATGAGGAACCCACGGATTTGGCTTTACGCCTTGATTATCAGATTGTTCATATTCTGGTCGATGAATTTCAGGACACATCGAACCAACAATTTGAGCTATTGAAAAAACTGATGCGTGGGTGGCACGAGCACAATGCCACCGGGGCGTCGCCCAGAACCGCTTTTATTGTGGGTGATGGTATGCAGTCAATCTATGGCTTTCGCTATGCCGATGTGGGTTTGTTTCTTCAGGCAAAAGCTCGGGGTATCGGAGGTTTGCCGCTCGAGTCTCTCGAACTAACGCAAAATTTTCGCTCGCAAGCTGGGGTGGTTGATTGGGTTAATCGTGTGTTCGCAGAGGTTTTTCCCAAGGTAAATGATGCAGAGCGCAGCGAGGTAAGCCATACCCGCGCCGTACCAGTAAATGCAGCACTTCCGGGCAACGCAGTGGAAGCACATTTATTTCCAGATGATGCTGGCCTGACAGAGGCTAATTGGATTGCTGAGAAAGTTGCCCAGATATACCAAAGCGAGCCTGACGCTACGATCGCTGTCTTGATGCGGGCGCGCAGTCACGCTGCTCCGATTATCGCTGCGCTTCAGCAACACGACCTGCCGTTTCTCGGGCGGGATCTTGAGAAAATACAGCACTCTGCGGCGGTGATGGACCTTCTGTCGCTGTGTCGCTGGTTGTCTAATCCTGCAGATGAGGTGGCAGCTCTGGCTCTGTTGCGAGCGCCTTTTTGTGGCGTGCTCTTGTCCGAGATTTACCCATTGATTGAAGATCAACCCCGTCCCTTCAGTTTGCGAAGCGTACTGCGCCGGGCTGCGGAACAGCTTGATGCCAATGGAGCGACCAGAGCCGGGTCGCTGGAGGCGGCTTTAGACTGGGCTGAAACACGACGAGACCGATTGTCGTTGCGGGTATGGGTAGAACAGACTTGGCTGCAGCTCCATGGGGCGTCGACGCTATCGAAGCAAGGTATAGCCGACGCGATGAGTTTTTTTGATTTGCTCGCACGCGCAGATGCCGAGGGCATTGGGCTTGATCCAGATTGGTTGGAACGTGCGCTAGATCAACGCTATGCCAGTCATGACCACGGCCAATCTGGGGTTGAACTGATGACGCTCCACAAAGCCAAAGGACTGCAATTTGATTACGTGTTTATGCCGGCACTTCACAAGGGCACTCGGGGCAATCAGCGGGCGCTTCTGCGCTGGCATTTTCACGGGCAGGCGGGTCAGGGCAGGTTGCTTATTGCGGCGGATGATCGTCAGAAAAACGGCTCTACTTTGTATAATTATCTCAATTGGCTCCAAAAAGGGAAGGAGGCGGCTGAACTGCGTCGACTACTCTATGTGGGCGTCACCCGAGCGCGTTGTCGCGTTTGGTTGAGTGGTTTGGGTCGCACCGATAGTGCCGATGGCTCGCGGTTAACCTGGCCAGGGAGCGCCTCGCCATTTGGTATTCTCCGCGAGGCACTGTCAGGTGAAGCGGTGGAGCATACCGCATCGATTACTGCAGCACCTTTGGAGGAAAAAAACAGCGGCACGGCGCCAAGCCTGTCAACGTGCCCGCTATGGCGCTTACCGCTGACAAACTTTGCGGTGCAAAAGCCAGGCGACGGCGAGCAGGCCTCAATACCAAGGCAGCAGGGTATTCAGGGTGAGCAATCGGCTTTGATTCAACCTGCGGGTCATTTCACTGAAAGAATTGTGGGCGTTGTCGTTCACAGAGCACTGGAGTTGTTGAGTCAGCGGGACGTATTACCCAGTGGGGTGGACACTACAATTCGGCGCGGGCTGCAATTCGGACTCATTGATAGCGGGCTTGATGGTGATTCTTTAACCCAGTCCCTAGTTATTGCCGAAGCAATGATTGCAGCAACGCTTAACGATGACCGGGGTCGCTGGATTCTTAGCCAGCGATCGGGTGCCTATAGCGAGTTGCTTCTCATGTCACCGGGGGTAAACGGAGCGCTGGCGCAGCACATCATAGATCGAACCTTTCTTGATCCCGAGACGGGTTGTCGCTGGATAATTGACTATAAAACCAGTCGACCTAATGAATCAGAATCAGAGCAGCAATTTTTAGCACGTGAGTCTCAGCATTATTCGACACAGTTGGCTCGATATCGAACGCTGGTTGAAGCATTTGATCCCGCCGCAAGTACCGTGAAAACAGCGCTTTATTTTCCAGCGGATAGTCTGTGGCTGTGTATTGAAGATGCTGCCTGATTGCGCTCTCGCAATAGCCGGGGCGGCTTGAGCCATAAAAATAGGGTGTATGAGTCATCGTACTCGTGGCGGTATTACGTAACATTGTTAGGCACCATCGCTCGATGGACGCTGCAGAGAATTTTGAAATGAAACGCTAAGCGCCGATTTTATGGGTCACGGGGAGCATCTCAACGGATGAAACTGGGCGCGAGTGGTTGGGGGTTAATACGGCGGTTTATATGACCATAAATCATGGTGTGAGGTCGGTCGCTTTCGGGCTGTTGGGATTTGCGTCCAATGCGTGGTGGTTAACGATTGCCGTCATGAGTTTTGGGGTGATACTAGGCGCGTGGTTGGGTACACGCTTGCGGCAGTATGTGCCGCGAACAAATTTTGAAGCCGTCTTTAAGTGGGTTGTCACTGCACTTGCACTGCGATTAATTATTTTGACGGTCTTGGAGATGAAAGCTTGAAGGGATCTGCCTCACAAAATCGTCTGGGTATTTTGCTCGCCCTAATTGCTAACTCAGTGTGGGGGTGTGCAGCGCTCTACTGGATACAAACAAAACCCGTCCCGCCTTTAGATGTATTGGCGCACCGTGGCGTCTGGACCTTGCCCGCAGTGTTACTTGTTTTGCTGGCGTTTGGACGATTTAGATCGACGCTCCTGTTGCTTAAAGATTGGCACACATTGAAATTCACTGCCTTGGCAGCATTTCTGATATCAATCAATTGGGGCGTGTTTCTCTTCGCTGTTACCAATGGCCGTGCTACTGAGGCCAGCTTGGGTTACTTCATGCTGCCCATACTGACTGCCATGGCAGGGGTGTTAGTTTTTAGAGAGCAGCCCACTCGGCCTCAGCAGGTGGCCATGGTGCTGGCCGTTCTGGCGGTAGCGGTTCAGCTAGTCGCTGTGGGCACGCTGCCCATCGTATCGCTGACGTTGTCTATCTCCTTCGCTACCTATAGCGTCATACGCAAATACATCCAGGCGGATGCGATTCAGGGGCTCTTCATGGAGTCACTATTTCTTATGCCTGTTGGGGCTGTTTGGTTGTTTTTACATGAAGGGGGTGGGCTTTTTGAATACGGGCTACGCACAGACTTATTTCTATTGGGTGCCGGTGCATTAACGGCGGTACCCCTGCTGACTCATGTCGCCTCGGCGCGAATTTTACCGATGTCGACAGTCGGGCTTTTTTCATATCTTGGGCCCTCGTTACAGCTGGTCGTCGCTCAAACGCTATTGGGTGAATCAATTACTCCCGCGACACTGCTGTCATTTCTTATCGTCTGGTGCGGCCTTGCTTTTATTCTTTTCGATAATTTTAGGGCACTGCGCCGGATCAGAAAAAATCGAAGCTAATGCATTGTTTACCGTCATAGAGGTTGGGCGTGGGTAGTTGAAGTCCAAGTCACTGGTCAACAGATTTAGCTTACGTCAGCAGCCCATTGCAGTTTGCGCTGAGTCTCTAATTCAAATTGAATACGGTCATCCTCGCTGTCGATATCACGAATGAAATGATCATTCGCTGTTTGCCAGCGCGAGCTGTGCGCGTGGTTAGCTGTGCGCCAAGCTCCTGAGCCGAAGGTTTGGTCTCCGGAGGTGATCTGATGGATTACCTGTGAATCAAAAATAACGGGATGTCCTGGTACACCGCCCACTTCGGGCCCAACGAAGTGAATGGATGGGCCGCGTGCTCGAAAAACATCAAGGACGGCCTGGTAATCTTTGCTATTCAGTAAGGGCAAGTCAGAGGGGCAAACGAGTACGTTTTTAACGTGAGGGGAGAGTTTCGACACCCCCAAGCGCACAGAATCTGATTGATGGTGTTGGTCTTCTAGTTGATGCACGGTCGTCACAGGCTGATTCAATAAAGCTGGGCTGATCAGATGGCCGTGATGGCCTAGAACGACAACAATCTCTGTCAGCTCCAGTGTGCTGATGGCCTTAATCTGTCGGTGGATTAGAGCGATTCCGTCAAGTTGCAGGAGGCATTTGGGTCGGTGGCCGAGTCGACTGCCTGCGCCTGCCGCTAGGATGACTGCCCCCGTGGTGCCAGTTTTGTCTTGTTGTGGATTGGAAGCCCCGATCATATTGAACGGCCTTCACTTGATGAAGGGTGGTGATGGTCAGGGTGATCTGAGCTGGATGGTCCTAGCTCTTGCTGAGGGTTGTGCTTCATAGGCATGACGCCGTGCCCAGACAGGGGAGTTATCAGCCACAGGCTCCAAGATCCCATAACAATGAGTGTGCCTCCCATGATATTCCGGAAGACGCGATGACGCATGATAACACTGGCTTGCTGGCCTACTAACGTTGTTCCCAGCATGGCAGGTAACGTTCCCACTCCAAATAAGCCCATTAGAAAAGCCCCATCGAAAGGTCCAGTCGCGGTCGCTGCGCTCCAGGCCAGTGCGCTGTAAACCAATCCGCAGGGCATAAAGCCCCAAAGAGCCCCCATGACCATGGCATGGCCCCAATTTTTTGGCGGTAGGAATGCCCGGAGCATTGGACTTAAACCGCGCCAAATACCGCCACCGAGTCGCTCTAGCGCTGTAATGCCGTACCAGAGTTTTAACGTGTGTAGGCCCACCGAAATCAGCAGTAATGCGGCAATGACACGCAGGTAGATTGTCCATTGGGTGATGGGAAGGAACAGTGCAACGGAGCCTATGAAGCCGCCTATCGAGCCATAGCCCAGCAAACGCCCGCTATGGTAGGCCAATGGGAAACTCCATTTTTTGTCTTCGGGGGCGCGAAAGGCCAATGCCAGACCGCCACACATTCCCATGCAGTGCCCCGCACCTGCGAGCCCAAGGAGCAGGGCGCTGATGGCCTCAGTTCCGGTCATTGTCATCTGGCGGTGTTGAGTTACCTGTTAGATCGTCATTCAAAGCACGCCAAGCATCGTGGTCGAGATCGTCATATTGGCCTCGATTGATGGACCAAATAAGTAAAGCGGCCACAATGATGACAAAAATTAGTGCGATGGGTATGAGTAAATAAAGGCTCTCCAAAATATCAGTCCTTAAGCCGGCGTAATCGTAGGGCATTGAGAACCACAAGCAGTGAACTGGCGGACATGCCGAGTGCTGCTGCCCAGGGTGGTATGAAGCCTAATGCTGCCAGTGGCAGCCCAAGCAAATTATAACTGGCTGCCCACAGTAAGTTTTGTCGAGTGATACGACGGGTCGCATAGGCGGCCTTCCTAATCATTAAAATTCTATCGGTGTTTTCCTCTGTAATAACAAAGTCAGCTTGAGTCTGTGCTAACGCTGTGGCGCCAGCGACCGCAACTGAGACATCAGCAGCACGCAGCAGCGGTGCGTCATTAAGGCCATCACCAATCGCCAACACGGTGGCCCCGGCACTCTGCCGTTGCTGAAGTTCGGCAAGTTTTTCTTCCGGCTTCAATGCGGCGGTAAAAGTCAGGTCTAAATTCGATGCTATTTGTTGAACTCGGGATTCGGTATCCCCCGATAAAATCTCAAGGCTTAGAGCTTCCCTCTTAAGTTCGGTTACGAGATGCCGTGTGCCGGGGCGCAAGCTTTCTGAAAGGCTAATCCATGCGAGCCAGCGGCCGTCTTCGACCAGTGCAACCCAGTAATGATCTTCATCGGGTCTATCGGGCAGTCCGGGGGCAATGTCGCGGCAAAACGTTAGGCTGCCAAGACGTAACTTTATATTGCGCTCACTATCCCAACCCTCGACCCCCTGAGCCGCGATGATTTCGACATTTCGAATCGCCGTATTTTGTGCTCTATGATGGAAGGGTCTTGCGGCGGGGTGGCTACTGAATTGCTGCAGAGCAGCGGCGGTGCCCAGTGCGGTATCGGTATCAATACCTTGCGCAGTGCGAATCGTTGAAATCACAAGCTGGGTCTCGGTTAGAGTGCCCGTCTTATCAAATATGATGTGGTTTGCGGCGGCAGCGGCCAACAGGCCGGTCTCACTGCGAACGCGAACGCCTCGTCGCCCCAACCAAGCGTTGCCTGCGGTTAATGCTGCGGGCGTCGCTAAGGATAAAGCGCACGGACAGGCCACGACTAAAACCGCGATACTCGCCCAAAAGGCCCTTGAAGGATCTATATTCCACCAAACGACAAATGTGATGGCGGCCGCCAGGAGTACAATGCTAATAAACCGTGCTGCAAATTGATCGATCAGCTGTAGGTGAGCGGGCTTATCTTCACGGGCTCTGTCAATATCTTGCGCTAGAGCTGCAAGGCGTGACTCGCTAAAACGATGTTCCACCACCAGCTCTAGGCTGGCACCCTCGTTAACGGTGCCCGCAAAGACAACATCGTCTTTTTGCACGCTCCTCGGGAGTGCTTCTCCCGTGAAAACTGCTTCATCAATGACTGACGTCCCCGAGATAACTCGCGAATCGAAAGCGATAGCCTCGCCAGTGGCAACCCGTATGTTTGCCCCAGGGCCCACCGAGTCTCTAGGGAGGCGCTGCCACCGATGATCACGTAATACCGCGACAAACTCTGGGAGCTCATCGGCAAGTTGCACCAGTTGAATCAGGTCTCTGTCCCGCAGCCTTTTCTCTACAAAGCGCGCTAACAACAGAAAAAAGATAAACATAGTGACGGAGTCGTAGTAAGTCTCGCCACCGCCTTGTACCGTTGACCAAAGGCTTGCTGCGGTCGCAAGCGCCAGTGCTAAGGACACGGAGCTGTCCATAATCAGTGTGCGATGCTTTAGGTGTTGCCAAGCGCGCTCAAAAAATTCGCGTCCACTGTAAGCGAGGACAAAGAGCGTTAGCGGCGCACTCATGAGGCGCAGTAATTGTTGAAGGTCGGCGTCGATACCTTGCAACGCCCCAGCATGAAGTGCGATGGCAAACATGCCGACTTGCATCATGCCAAGGAAGGCAATTCCAAGACGGCGTAAATCCCGACGGTAGTCCTCGCGCATTTGTTGAAGTCGACTGTCAGCGCGCCACGGCTGTACGCCATAGCCTAAGCCCTGTAACACTTCTACGGCCGGGCCAGCGGCGCGGCCAGGTAACAAGTTGATCGTTACTTTTCCCAGCGCCAGTTGAATGTGTAGTGACTGAACTTCTTCTAGCTCTTGAAGAAAGCGTTCGATAACCCAGGCGCAGGCAGCGCAGCTCATACCCGTTACCATGAGCGGAATTTCTTGCTGCTCTGCATCGACTTTGGCAAAGGTCTGCAGCCAAGTTTTGTCGTTATACCAATCGGAGGTTTGTGTCGTTTGTTGCGCCGGGGTAGGGGGGTAGTCGGTGCGTTGCTGATAGAAAGCCGTCATGTCGGCTCCCGCGATCAGGTTGGCGACGGTTTGACAGCCAAAGCAGCATACGGCTCGATCGGTATTGTCCATGCGAACTGAAAATTCCGCGCCAATGGGCAGAGGTTCTCCACAATGGAAACACTGTGTTGCAGTCGGCTCAACATTCAAAAGAGGTGATCGCCATCGATTCGCCATTCGCTACTGACGCCCTCGTCGAGGGTCCAGTGCCAACGCCCCTTTAATACTTGGGGCAACAAAACTCGGTAGTGACCTAGGGAAATCTTTTGAACCGGTACGGCAAAATCGCGATCAGCTTCCATCGCATGGGATAGCAGGAGTCGTAACTGCGAGGCCTCAATCGGCCCTTCCATTTGGATGTTTAACTGGCGTTGCTGGGTGCTTAATTCTGCCTTGAGACCCAGTGCTCTTGCCTGGTTTTTTCGTTCGAGTTGCCGATTAATCGCCAAACCTTCCTTGTAGTAGTCATCGACTACCAGGTCATCGGCATACTGATTGGCAATAACCACGGTGTATAAGGTGGCGACCACTGCAGTCCCCGGTAACAGAATCAGAAACCAGGGCCAGAATTGTTTATACCAAGGAAGCATAGCTTGTTGTACCCATTATAGCGTCGGCCGGATGAAACGAGATTCCGCTTCTGCATAGACCGCTTCGTTACTGGTTGATACGGCTCTAAATAAAATAGGAGTGCCTGGCCGAATTAGACTCTTAGGGTCAGCTCGAAGCCGAATGCCTAACTCTAATAACTCTCCTCCTAGAACTGTAACGGCCTCATCACCAAGGATAGATGCCCCTTCAATTCCGTTAACCTCGATACGATAGGTTTCGGGTTGATCGCTACGATTGCTCAGGTGAAGTTCGTACACGTTATCGATTAAGCCCATGGGTGCCGGGAGATAAAGCTGGGAGCGGTCTCGTGACACACTGAGCTCCATCAGACTTCGATTGACCAGGGAAAAACTCAATAACGTCACCATCACCGATATTGCCACGATGTATCCCAATGTCTTTGGGGGTAAGCCTTTGGTTTCATTCCCCGCCAATGCGTTTTCACTGGTGTAGCTTACCAGTCCCTTAGGCGACCCCATTTTCTCCATAATGGAATCACAGGCATCAATACACAGTGCGCAGCCGATGCATTCATACTGTAGCCCTGCTCGAATATCAATGCCGGTGGGACATACTTGAACACAGAGCTCGCAATCGACGCAGTCACCCTGGTGAGCCTCTTTGGTGGCAAAGCGTTTACGAGAACCTCTTGGCTCACCGCGCTTGGTGTCGTAAGTGACAACTAAGGTGTTCTTATCAAACATTACCGATTGAAACCTTGCGTAGGGACACATATCGGTGCACACCTTTTCCCTCAGGTATCCGGCATTCAGATAAGTGGCAACGCTAAAAAGCAGCGCAAAGCTCGCAGCGCTGGTGTCTGCGGTCAGTGATAAGAGGTCAGGCAGTAACTGGCGAATGGGCACGAAATAGCTAACAAACGTCACGCCCGTAAAAGCCGCAACCAAAGCCCAGCCGCAGTGCTTTAGAGTTTTTCTGCGCAGTTTGTGCCATGACAGTGGCTCTTGATCTAATTTTATTCTTTGGCTGCGACTCCCCTCAAAACGCTGTTCAATGTACATGAAAATGGCTGTCCAAACGGTTTGTGGGCAGGTGTATCCGCACCACAAGCGCCCCCAAAGCGCAGTCACAGCAAATAGAGTAAAGGCAGCGATAATGAGAATAAAAGCGAGTAGCACTAGGTCTTGGGGCCAAAACGTCAGGCTCAAGATATGGAATTTTCTCGCTGGTAGGTCAAACAGTACCGCTTGTCGATTGCCGAACATCAGCCACGGCAACAGGAAATAACCAAGCAATAATGGCCAACCGGTGTACAGACGAAGTCGTTGAAAATGGCCCTCAATAGCGCGGGTATAAATTTTTTCTCGACGCTGGTGCTTGTCGAGTTCGCTCACCTCCGCTGGCACGACGGCATCAACGGCAATCACGTCATCGTGTTGACTATTCATGGCTAGAGGTCTTCAAAGATGACGTGTCAGAAATTGGCGGCTGTTGCTGTCGGGCTGGAAGAGCGATTGAGTCCGTAAACCCATGCCGTAAGAATGTGTATTTTGTCTTCAGTCAACGTTTCGCTAAACGCCGGCATTTTTCCGTTTCGACCATTGCGTAAGGTGTGGGCTATCTGATCAGCCGTCCCGCCATAAAGCCAGATACCATTGGTCAGATTTGGGGCGCCCATGAGTTGGTTTCCCTTACCGTCAGGGCCATGACAGGCGATGCAATAGGTCTGAAAATGCAGAGCGCCTTTTGCAGCGTCACGTGGATTGGCTTCTCGAGCATTGAGAGACAGCACATACTGGGTGGTTTCCTTGATGCCGGTATCACCCAGAATGGCCTGCCACGCCGGCATAGCGGCCTGTCGCCCGTGGATCAAAGTTGCCTTGATAGCTTCGGGTGTTCCACCATATAGCCAATCATTATCGGCGAGATTTGGAAAGCCGTGGGCGCCATAGGCATCAGAGCCATGGCATTGCGCACAGTTATTGCCAAACAGTCGCCGCCCCATTTTTCTAACCTTGGGGTCAAACGCGATCTCTTCAATAGGCAAGGCCAAATATCGGTCTCTCATGGCCCGGTATTGGTCTTCAGCTTTAGCCACCCGTACGTCGTACTGTCCTGTCGACGTCCAACCCAGCAGCCCCTGATAGTTACCCATGCCTGGGTAAAGAACGAGATAGCCCACCGACCAAACGATGGTTGAAATGAACAGATAAACCCACCAGGTCGGTAAGGGTGTATCGAGTTCTTCCAGGCCGTCATATTGATGCCCAGTTGTTTTGATTTCTTGCTTAGGCTTTTTACGATTGCCAAGTAAGACCCAGAGCAAGGCGATCAGCTGCGCGCTCGTCAGGAGGATAATCCAGCCGCTCCAGAAATCACTCACGATCTAGCACCTCACTGCGCGTGCGTTCTGCCGCTTCTCGATCAGCAAAGGGGAGGTTGGCTGCGTCATCAAAGGGTTTTTTTTGCTTGCGGCCGTATGCCCAAATGACAAGCCCAATGAAAGTTACCAGCATAAATAGGGTGCTGAGCCCCCGCAGATCGTTAATATCCATGTTAGCGACGCGCCTGTATCAGTGTGCCCAGCTGTTGTAAGTAGGCAATCAGCGCATCGATCTCTCGCACATCTTTAACCGCAGCCTCCGCACCAGCAATATCTGCGTCCGTGTAGGGAACACCCAGCTTGCGCAGCGTAGCCAGCTTTACGGGTGTTGTTTCTGCATCGATCGTATCGTTGAACAGCCAGGGGAAAGCCGGCATGTTGGACTCCGGGATGACATCTCTCGGGTTGTACAGGTGAGCCCTATGCCACTCATCACTGTAGCGCGCTCCGACACGTGCAAGGTCTGGCCCGGTGCGCTTTGAACCCCATAGAAAAGGTCTGTCGTAAACGAATTCTCCCGCTACGGAATAATGCCCATACCGTTCTGTCTCTGCGCGCAGGGGGCGTATCATTTGTGAATGACAGGTATGGCAACCTTCTCGGATATAAATATCCCGCCCTTCCAGCTCTAGTGCGGAGTAGGGCTCAAGCCCTTCAATGGGTGTCGTCGTGCTTTTTGAAAAGGCCAGCGGCACGAGCTCTACTAGGGTCCCAAAGCTTATTGCAACGATGATCAAGGCGATCATCAGACTCGGGGTGCGTTCTATTTTGTCATGTTTCATGAGCTGTCCCCCTTAGACGGTAGCAACAACGGTTTCTGATTTCGGTATTGCGATGAGTACATCGCGCCGGGTGGTCATCCATACGTTGTAGGCCATGACCAGCATGCCACTGAAAAAGATCAGTCCGCCTATCATTCGTACAACGTAACCCGGGTGACTCGCTACAAGCGACTCGACAAAGGTATAGGTCAGGGTGCCGTCTTCGTTGTAAGCGCGCCACATGAGTCCCTGCATGATGCCGTTGACCCACATTGAGGCAATGTAGAGCACCGTGCCTATGGTAGACATCCAGAAGTGTAGGTTAATCAGCGCGACGCTATACATTTGCTCTTTCCCGAAAAGCTTCGGAATGAGGTGGTATAGCGACCCGATTGAGATCATGGCGACCCATCCCAGTGCGCCGGAGTGGACATGACCAATAGTCCAGTCGGTGTAGTGGGATAGGGAGTTCACCGTCTTGATTGCCATCATTGGACCTTCAAAGGTGGACATGCCATAGAAGGACAGGCTGACGACTAAAAACCGCAGTATGGGATCGTCTTTGAGCTTATCCCAAGCCCCAGATAACGTCATGATGCCGTTGATCATTCCACCCCACGATGGCGCTAGTAAAATTAGGCTCATGACCATGCCTAGGCTTTGTGCCCAGTCGGGTAGCGCGGTGTAATGTAAGTGGTGTGGGCCCGCCCAAATGTAGATCGATATCAACGCCCAAAAATGCACAATGGACAGGCGATAGGAATAGACCGGGCGCTCGGCCTGTTTGGGCACAAAGTAATACATCATGCCCAAAAAGCCCGCGGTCAGAAAAAACCCTACGGCATTATGGCCATACCACCACTGCACCATGGCATCTACGGCACCTGCATAGGCTGAGTAGGACTTGGTCATGCTGACTGGCAGGGCCGCACTATTAACGATGTGGAGAATAGCTACCGTTACGATAAAGGCGCCAAAAAACCAGTTAGCAACATAAATATGTTCAACCTGACGTCTGATGATCGTGCCAAAAAATACAACGGCGTAGACGATCCAGACAATCGCAAGTAGCACATCAATGGGCCACTCGAGTTCGGCGTATTCTTTTGAGGAGGTTATTCCCATCGGCAGGGTGATAGCGGCCGCTACGATAACGGCTTGCCAGCCCCAAAAGGTAAATGCCGCTAGCCGGTCAGAAAGTAGCCTGGCCTGACAGGTCCGTTGAACGACGTAATAGGATGTGGCGAATAAGGCTGAGCCCCCAAAGGCAAAAATTACGGCGTTGGTGTGGAGCGGCCGCAACCGGCCGAAGCTTGTCCAGGGTAGATCAAAGTTTAGAGCGGGCCAGGCTAGCTGGGCGGCAATCCAAACCCCGATACCCATGCCGACGATGCCCCACACTACCGTCATGATGGCAAATTGACGCACCACCTTGTAGTTGTAAGTAATCGGTAATGTCTCGATTCTTTCGGTTGCCATATTCATGCACCTCAGTCAGCCCAGCTGTCGTGGTGCCCCCGCACCTGTCAGCTTTGCGTATTTCACAGATTCCTGGGCCCTTCCCAGGATATAAACTGCTTAGCTTTTATGGAGCCCGTGCGTCGAGCCCTCGCGTTTATTGGCAACTCATTTAGTCAGTAAAGGCCGGCATAGCGCCCCAATCCCATAGGAGAGTTGTGGCTACAAGCAAGCAAACCAGCATCACCAGAGACACGCCGATTACTGCGCTAGCAAAGAGGAAACCCCTAGACTCTGGAATCTTCATAACAATCGGAATGCCATTATAGAGTAAATATGTTGACCAGCAGACTGCAAAGACCCCAATCAGCATATCCAGCCAAAGAACGGGGTAAAACCCAACGGCTCCTGCAATGAAAAGTGGAGTGGCGCATAGGCTGGCGATCAAAATGCCTTTGATGAACGAGGACTGTGCACCGTATGTCTCAGACATCCAGTGTATGAAGTAGCCAATGGCTACAACACAGGACACCATGCCCCCATAAAAAAGGAAGCTTATGAGCCTCGCGCTTTCATCGGTGAGGCGAGTGACATCGCGACCCGTGCCAATGGTCCAGCCCACGTGGGTGGTGCCGATGTACCAGGCATAGGCAGGCAAAATGGCCCAGATCAGTGGGTATAGCAGCATCAGTGATTGGCTGGTCTCATCGAGCTGAGCGAGACGGCGCCATGTGGCACTGGGCTTGGTCATGATGCCCAAGCTGTGATGGAACATGAATCTATTCCCCTTCAATTGGTGTGGTTATTGTATGTCGGCCCACGCTCTCCCGTCGAGGAATTTTATCGGTCCTGTTGGCGTTAACAAACTGTGCGCTTGCACTGACGTCAATGCGTCAATTAAAGGCGCTCAGACTATCGGGCAATGATCGGTAGTTTTTCGCGCAAGGTTTCGGGAAAAAGCTCATCAGGGTCAAAGGTCTCTAGGAAATCGATGCCAAGTTGCTGAGCTTGAGCGTCATCGTGATCCTCGCGTATCACTACGTATTCCCCAACGAGATGATGCAGATCACTGATGGTTTGATGAAGAGCGACGAGCTTTTCGTCACCTGGCGCTGCAGGCCATAGAGCGCTGTCTAGGGCCAGGGTGTGAGGTTTAAGTTTCTGCAGGATGGCGGTACTCCCCCGCTTTGGATTGACCTCCGCGATTGAGATTTGGCAGCCGATTGAGCGTAAGGTGCGACAAAAATAGGCGGCATCATTGTCCTCCCGAAGTCGAACTGAATCTGTTAATTCGAACCACAAGCGATCGGTTCCAATGCCGCTCTCGGAAACTTCGTGCAGTAAAAAATCGAGAAACTCCGGGTGCAAAACGGCCTCGGTACTGATTCGAAGCTGGAAAACTGGCAGGGCGCGGCCCGCAGCCACCACTGATTCCGCAAAGCGGCAAGTGTTGTTAACCTTCAAGCAGTCGGTCGCTATGGTCAAAGGAGCTAAAGGGTAGCGTTGGCGTCGTTCGATGTTATTGCCAGCGGCAACCCCATCAGACAGTACCTCGTAGCGCGTCTGCACCACTGCATCGTGTTCAATGGCGCGTCGGTACAGGGGTCTTACGGAAAACTGTGGGGGTGGTGTCTCGTTTTGCAGCCTGGCATACGTGTCTCGAACAGCGCTCGCGAGATTGCTTATTTGGGGCAGCGGCGCTGCGACAACCCCCATATTAGGCGCCGTCGCTAGACCTTGTTTCGCGATATCCTCTAAGTAGATCCAGAGCGCTTCAGCGCTCGAGAGATTGCTGTTTATCGTTGCAATACCAATGCCTGCGTGGGGGGACGAGCTACTGTCATCACTTAGTAGCTTGCGGAGTTGCTCGTAATTTGATGTGTTGACGATGAGGCCGTGGGTCGAGAGAGATAGCGCGCCCCTGCATTCTATTGGGACCTCGCTCTTGAGCAGTCGGTTACCGATATGCTCGACACCCGCGGCGTCCTCTGCATGTATTGCAAGTGCACAGCTCGTCACCCCTTTGCGCTTAGCCCTTCGAATATGACTTTGGGCCGCGTCGCTCATCATTGAGCGGGATTCTGCTAGTGATTTTGGTGAGCTGTTAGGGGTGCTGAGATCTTCTTGGCGTTTTTCTAATGTTTGGAAAACACTGCGCTCAATAATTGACAGTTCATCCGAGGGGGTTAAGGGCTTGAGGCTGTTGCAGAGCTCTCTCGCAAGCTGGATTAGATTAATGTCCTTGACTTTGAAGCCTTGCTCGTTGGCAAAAGCAAAGCGGGTCGAATTGGAATTTTTCCAGATGAGCTGCAAGTTTTGCGATGAGCCATCAGGAGCGCTCTCAGAAATCCAGCTCTTTAGTTTTAATTGGTGTGCGCGCTTTACCCAGCTTTCGAGACGAGGCAGTGTGGTTAGGCGCTCCGAAAATCTGGGCTCGGCAAACACTTCAGGTTCGGGGAACGAGGACGCGGTGAGGGTAATCGGTTGATCACCACCGAGCTGTTGCTGTAGCTGCTGCAAATTTCCCTGAGTTTCGATCGAAAGAAAATTATCTCCCAAGCCTTGAGGGAGTGTCTCAGCCAATTTTTTTGCGGCATCTTTCTTTAGAGGAAGACCCGTCTCCATAGTTCGCTGTAGCGCATTGTTAATCTGTGATATGCGGTCGAGTACCGTGTCATAGAGCGGTGAATTGTTTTCGCGCAGTTGAATCAGCACCAATTCATCACGTAAAAAAGAGTCGATCAGGCTGAGAAGGCTTGCGGGCATCAGTCCGTCAGGGAGCAGTTGGCTAAGATCGCTTTCTACCAGTTGAGCCGTCTGCTCGCGTTTTTCTTTTCCCTCTTCAGCGGCAATCTGACGCTGGATATTGCGCTGCTGTTGCTTGAGCATGGATACAGCGAGTTTATTAATTTTAGTGAGAGCTTTTTCAAAGATGTTGAGGTTGCCGTCGAATTCGCGCCGAATCGTACTCAAGGCTTCATTTATTTGTTGCTCCACGCGGGTGCTGTTTCGTGGCGCCAGGGCACTGAGCTCACTGAGTCGTTCGACCAATAGGCGTGCGGGATGTTGCCGGTCTTGAAAAAATGCAGGGTCGGTTAGGGAAAGTTCTGCAAGGGGTAGCTTCAAATCACCCAGGCTGCGACCCAAGTTGTCGGTGAGAGGCAGGGTATCAAACATCGTTTGGTACAAATTGTCGATCAGCTGCACGCTACCCTTTAACGGCTGTAGCTCGGGGTCTAGGTTATCTAAGCCTAACTGATTGACCAGAGATTCTGTGTGCGAAAACCCGCTCTCTGTTTGTCGCATAGCGGCAATTGTCAGCGATAAACCGTGGATTTTTTCGTTCAGCTGCGCTTCTGTTAGCGGATTTTTTGGTATCTCAGATTGCAGCGCGGGTAGTCGCAGTCTGGCTAGCATCGCTTCGTCGACTACCGGGTTTGATTCAGATTTTCCACGTCCGGGCAAATACTCAGCGATGCCGTCCGCTTTTGCCAAAGTTGCTAAGGGCGACGCCTGTAATTCGGCCTCACTAGTGGCTGAAGTGCCGCTCAGGTCGTAGCGCTCAGGTAAACCCAGTGCGTCGTTGTGAGGGCTGGAAATCGCGGGTGTTAGTTTTTGGGTTAGCGGACGCTTGTTGGCAGGCGCTCTCAGAGTGCGTGGTGTCCCCGACATCGACTGATCCGAGGGGGCCAATGCCCTGGGTCGGGGGGCCACTTGGCCGACAGGTTGGGGGGCTTTGTTCTGAGTTTCCGCGTCGATTTCACCACTGGGAAAGTTACCATTGGCGATAAGAACCGCATTGAGCTCTTGATACAGCGCACCAGCCTCTGGAAGTAAGTTTCGAGTAAACGCGCGATCGAGCTCAGCAATGATAAAATCAGGCAGCTCGAGTTGCTTGATATAACGACGATAGTCCGTGGCCAGACCTCGTAAACCAAAGGGGAGTCGAATTGTGCGCGGATTAGCACCTAATAATGTTCCCAATCCCAAGGTCAGTGATTCGAGGTGCCCCCAGTATCTTTCCGAGCCTGCTTGCACGATTGAATCGATCGCCAAACTATTGTCAAAGGCTTTAAGCTCAAGTAGGTCCAGCTCTGCCGGTGTTTGCTCACTATTGTCCGGAGAAGGCCGGTCAGCGATTAAGTTTTCGAAATCGCGGTCGATATCGGAGAGTATGGTAGCCACAAAATCTTTGCTTCTGGATTTAAAGCCTGAGAATGCCTCAAAGGCTTGAGTCCGATGTTCAGGTGCTAACTTTGCGCTGGCGGATAGATTAAACAGATGGTCGGCCATGGCCTCGGCCACGAGACTGAGCCGAGGTTTTAGTAGCTTGCCAGTATATTGCCTCAGCGCCATGATACGGGCCGAGTGCTGGGCTGTAGCGGCGTTGTCTGGATTTTCCGGTTTCATAGCTCACCAAAATTACTGCACCGCGATTGTGTCGCCTGTAGGCTTGATATGCCAGTCCCTAATTTTTTGCATTGCACCGGGAAACCTCGATGGATTTTAAATTACTAAACACAACGGCGCCGTCCGCTAACCGGCCGCGTCTGCGATCGGAGTGGTTAGAGACCCTGGGCGACACTTTGGCGGCGCCACAAATGCAAAGCCTTGCGCAGTTTTTGCGTGATGAAAAGGCCTTGGGAAAAGTGATATATCCTCCTGGGTCCGAAATTTTTAGCGCATTGCAGCTAACACCCCCAGAGGCTGTCCGTGTCGTGATTTTGGGGCAAGATCCCTATCATGGCCCGGATCAGGCTCACGGGCTCAGTTTCTCAGTTCGTAAGGGGGTGGCCATTCCGCCCTCGCTGCGCAATATTTTCAAAGAATTGCAGCGTGACCTCGAGATAGAAAAGCCCTCTCACGGTTGTCTCAACCACTGGGCTGAGCAGGGAGTCCTTTTACTAAATGCCTCGCTCACCGTGGAGTCTGGGCGCGCGGGCTCACATCAAAATCTTGGTTGGGAAGTTTTCACAGATCGCGTCGTCGCCACAGTGAGGGATGTCGGCAAGCCGATAGTTTTTATGCTCTGGGGTGCACAAGCACGTAAAAAATTTGGCGCCCTTGATGGTTTTGGCCACTGTATATTGACTGCGCCTCACCCATCCCCGTTGTCAGCCCACAGGGGGTTCTTGGGTTGCGGCCATTTTTCGCAAGCCAATGCTTTTCTGGAACGCTGTGATCGCGGTGCCATCGATTGGTCGCTGCCTGACTAGGCTGGGAGGCCAAGTGGTTGGTGGTTGTTTTTGCCTCGCCGGGCCGTCCTGATGCTGTCTATTTCGTTAAGAAGTCTCGGCGCTCGAAAAATAACCCATGGGGGCATCACTTATCGTGACCTTTTGTTGGTTCATCTCATCAATAATGACTGCCTGCCCCGCTGCACTCTCGACGGCCTCAACTAAAATCACGCTGCCGTTGCCATGATTGGCCGCATTTACAATGCTGCCAACCGCGCGAGCATCGGTTGGGCTGACTAGCTTTACCCCCTCATTGGGTCGTTTTATCGTCGCGGTCCCAAGGTAAAGCCGTCTTTTGGGTGTTCCTCGCCAATGCAGCCGCGCAATAATTTCTTGCCCGGTGTAGCAACCCTTATCGAAGCTGACCCAACCTGCCAAATCGTAGCTGAGATCCTGAGGAAGGTATTTACCCGTTGTTGCAGAGGTAACTCTGGCCTCGCCACGGAGACAGGCAAGGGCGCGCCAAGCCGATTCAAACTCATCGAGAGATTTATTGTTGAGGTTCATCGCCATCTGCCCGGTTTCTTTAGCGATTAGCAAAGAGGTCTGGTGAGCCAAGGGAATTAACCAGCCCTGTGTGAGTACCACCGCACGATTGCCCTCTAATAGCTTCTGATCGACGTCAAAATGACGGTGCGCTTCGCTGCCGGCTACTCCCCAAGGCGGTTCCGGGAGCCGGGTGAGCTCAGCTTTACTAAACATTAAATACTTAGTGAGATGGGTTGATAGCAAATCGGCCAAGCTCGCCATTACGCATAAAATGATATTTTCTGGGTCGACGATGAGCGCACGAAAATCGGCGATGACTCGGCCTTTTACGTCACAAAAAGCGCCGGGTATTACGTCGAGCGTTTGTGCTTTACCGAAGTCGGCGGTGGTTTGCCCCTGAAGGAATTTGCAGGCGTCATGCCCTTGCAATTGCAGCAATGCCTCCTGCGCTAGGGGCGCCCATCCGTTTACTAATTCATCCGCCGTGTCGGGGACGGTAAGCGGGGTATTTGTCATAGGTCACGCCCTTGGCATCGGTATCGATGCGTATTGTATGTTAATTTTGGTGAATGCCAACGCGTCCCAGCCATCTAAACGGGAGGTGCATTTTTTCGTTACTGTAGATCGTGCCGGCTTATTTGCCTATCCGTTTGTCTGCATGCAGTGCGGCTCACAATATTGAACCACCCCAAGCCGTAAGAGTGGAGAGCTTATGACCGAAGATAAAGAATACAGCCGCATGCGTTGGGCCAGTCGACGTGGTTTGCTCGAGCTCGACTTGTTGCTAGAGCCTTTTATGGAGTCTTGTTTCCGAGCACTTGAACCGCAGCTTCGCAATGATTATCAACAGCTCATGGGTCATGAGGATCAGGATATTCTTAATTGGATTATGGGCAGAGAAGCCCTGACCGACGAAAAGCTGGCCGCCATTACAGAACAGATCAGGGCGCACAACCGGTCCAAGCTGCGTTAAATTTCCCGCCCTAGGGCCGTCTCGTGTACCTAGGCAATTGTAAATCTGTGACCCGTGGGTTTCCGTAGGCCGGATGTTCTGGCGGTATCAATATCGAGTCATGGGTGTTGGCACTAGCCTCGGGATAATCGCGGTTAAAGTGTAGCCCTATGGACTCTTGTCGTGCGGCAGCACAACGCACTGTTAGCGCAGCAACCTCCGCAAGATTTCTCAGCTCAAGCAAAGGTCTAGTGATGAGAAACTGGCTGTAGTAATTGGCAATCTCAACTTGCATGAGCTCGATCGCATCCGCAGCAAAGGCCAGCCTACGATCGCTTCTGACAATGCCGACATAATCCCACATGAGGCGTCTCAGGGCCTGCCAGTGGTAAGGGATGATGACCCCCTCGTCTGACACGCGAACGCGGCTGTCATCCCAGCTGGGTAGCGCTGTGGGGGCGGGCAGATCCGCGTCAGCGATATGTCTGGCGGCAGATGCCGCGTAGACGAAACACTCGAGAAGTGAGTTGCTAGCCATTCGATTGGCTCCGTGCAAACCCGTGCAAGCGGTTTCACCGATGACATAAAGCCCGGGTAGGTCACTGGCACCGAATTGGTCTACCACAACACCCCCACAGGTGTAGTGAGCTGCCGGCACGACAGGAATTCGATCGCGGCAAATGTCGATGCCCAGTGCCAGGCAACGTTCGTAGACCGTGGGAAAGTGACTTCGTAAAAACTCTGGGGGTCTATGGGTGATATCTAAATAAACGCAGTCAAGCCCCAGTCGCTTCATCTCATGGTCGATCGCTCGAGCAACAATGTCCCGAGGAGCAAGCTCACCACGAGGGTCGAAACGCGTCATGAAGGCCTCGCCGTTGGGAAGCAATAGACGTGCCCCCTCGCCGCGGAGCGCTTCAGTGATTAAAAATGACTTGGCTTTTGGGTGGTACAAACACGTAGGGTGGAATTGATTGAACTCCATATTCGCGACCCTACAGCCGGCGCGCCACGCTATGGCAATACCGTCACCGCTCGCGCCATCAGGATTTGATGTGTATTGATAGGCCTTGCTGGCGCCCCCCGTTGCGAGAACGACAGCCCGCGCGGCTATGGTTTTGACGCTGTGGCTGCGGGTGTCCAATACATGTGCACCGACGCAGCGGCCATCGACCCGAATGAGATCTACCGCATAGCAGTCGGGCAGTAATGAAATATTATCCGCGGCGGCTGCATTTTGAGTAAGCACGTCTGAAATTGCACGCCCAGTTCGGTCCGCAGCATGGATAATTCGACGGTGGCTATGCCCACCTTCCATGGTCAAATGAAACTCTCTGAATTCTGCATCAGGTTGATCTGAGCGGTAATCAAAGCCGACCCCTTGGTCGATGAGCCAGTCGACAACGGAGCGGCTTTGACTCACACAGAATTGCACGGCAGGTTCATGGCACAGTCCGGCACCTGCATTTACGGTGTCGGCTTCGTGCGCGTCGAAGGAGTCTCGATCGTGCAGCACGGCTGCCATACCGCCCTGGGCCCAAAAAGTCGATCCCGCTGCCATATGTGCCTTGGACAGCACGCCACAGCGATAGTGGGGCGGTAATTGCAAGGCCAGGGACAACCCCGCTGCGCCACTCCCTATGATTAAAACATCGTAGTTTTCATTGTCTGTCATGGCATTAATGGCGGGCTGGTGCCTCTTTTGTCTTACACTATGGAAATAATTTACGTTTTGGCATGCGCAGCGGGAACTCTCGCGCGATACCGTAGTCTCAGCAAGCGATGGATATTACGATGAATTTTGTCGCTGCTGGCCAAAAATCTTTAGAAGGCGGTTACGTGACAGCTCGGGAAACCGATCAGCAACTGGTAGTTAGAGCCCAGCGGGGGGATACACGAGCCTTCGATTTGCTTGTGCTCAAGTATCAGGGGCGGATAGCAACGCTGGTTGCGCGTTTTGTTAATGACGCTGCCGAAGTGGAAGATGTGACGCAAGAGGCGTTTATTAAGGCCTTTAGAGCGCTACCAAAATTTCGAGGTGAGAGCGCTTTTTACACCTGGCTGTATCGAATTGCCTCAAATGCTGCGAAGAATTACCTAGTGGCAAGGGGGCGCAGACCTGCTACAACAGCGGATGTCCAAGATGCTGAGTATTTTGAGGAAGGTGATGCGCTCCGAGAGATAGATACGCCGGAAAACGCCTACTTTGGCGGTGAGCTGGCCAAAACGGTTCAGGCCGCATTGGAGAGTTTGCCTGAGGAGCTTCGTGCGGCGCTAAGCCTCCGGGAATTCGATGGCTTGAGCTATGAGGAAATCGCAGATGTCATGGCGTGCCCCGTTGGCACGGTACGTTCGAGAATTTTTAGGGCGCGTGAGGTGGTAGATAGTCGCGTTCGAGAGCAATTGGCAGGCGAGTAGATAGGCTAGGCGTCGGATAAAACGTCCGTACGGCCAGCAAGCAAAGGAGAGAAGGGAATGACAGTAGCTGACGCGATGAAGGAATCGATGTCCGCAGTAATAGATGGTGAGGGGTCTGAGCTAGACATCGCACGCGTCCTAAAGGCTGTTGAGGAAGACCCGGAGGCGAGGGCGCATTGGCAGCGGATTCAGCAGACGAGAGGGCTGTTGCGTACCGGGCAGCTCGAACGCAGCGTTGATGTCAGTCAAGCTGTCCGTCAAGAGCTGGAAAACCAACCCAGGCGTCGGCCTCTGGGGGCCCTCGGTTCTCTAGCTGTCGCAGCATCAGTGACTTTCGCCATGGTTTTAGGCGGTCAGACCATGCTAGGGCATTCCCCTTTGGGTTCTGCAGCAAGTCCCATTGCCACAGCAGTTCCCGGTGGTGTTGTTCCCATTCCGGGTGCGGCTCCAGTGCAGGCGCGATTTGGTGCACCCAATCCGACGATGCCAGCGCGTCTGCCGGTCACCAAGACTGCCCCCTCCAGCGCATCTGCTATTTATAATCAATTGGCCCGAGAGCGGTTTGAGCGCTATGCTCAGGAACATGCCCGCTCGACCGCCAATCTCCAGCCAAATGCCTTGGTACCGTTTGCTCGGGTTCCCGAGAAAGCCCCAGCGCAGTAGCAATCAAGCCATGAAGCTCTGGATCCTCGCCTTGCTGGTCTGGGGGGCATCAAGTACGTTAGCGCGGGCGGCGGATCATCCGGATCAGCAAAAGCCGCCATCCTGTGTGATGTCTGAAACCATGACGCAAGCGGTTCGTGGATTCCTCGCAGCATCCTCATCGGTCGGTTACCGCGGCACTATGCTGGTTGAGTATGGGGGTGATCGGGAGTTTATTGCAGTCCATGTCGACCCTGTGTCGGGTGGAAACGAACTAACAAGGTTGAATCGAGCTGTGGGCGCTACGCCTCGCCCCGTGGCATCATTGCCTCGCGTGTCCCCTGGACCTTGTCACCTAGCGCGTTACTACGGATTGGCGATAGAACCGGGGTCCGCTGTTGCGGGCCGCGCCACTTACCGCTTGTCGGCTCGACCTCGAGATACACTCCGCCTGGCCTATGTGATGGATCTTGATGCCGAATTTCACGTGCCACTTCGTGTTTTAGCCGCGAGCCCCGAAGGACAGATTCTTGAACGCTATGAATTTGCCGATATTGTTTTTTCAGCAAAGGCAGCCCCTGCAAGCGCCAGCGTCAGCGACGACGAATTAGCGGCGTCAAAATATGTTTTAGCGGCGCTCCCACCTGGATTTACAATCGTCAATCAGGGGCGACAGCCGGTGGACTTTATCGTGTTAAGTGATGGCCTCGCCAACGTTTCTATCTTTGTGGAAAATCAACCGGATGCGTTACCGAGTGGGGAGGGGTTTACCCTGAGGGGTTCCTCGCTTACGTACACACGAGGTTTCGCGCAACAAAAGCTAGTGACGGTCCTCGGTGAGGTACCCATCACTACAGCTAGGCTCTTGGCAGAGGCCCTTCGCCAGCGGGGTGGGACGCAATAAATGCTACGTGAAATTGGACGTGTTGTTGCTGTCGAGGCTACGTCGGTTTGGGTGGAAACTATTCCCAGCTCGCTGTGTGGAAAATGCGCGGCTCGAGCCGGCTGTGGACAGGGTATTGTGAGTCGCACAACCGGCCATAGAGGGCTGGTGCAAGCTCTTGAGACTTCAACAGTTCGCGCTCAAGACTGTCGGGTTGATGATGAGGTTGAAATCGAGCTTCCAGAATCCGCCGTATTGAAGGGATCGTTGTTGGTCTACCTTGCACCGTTGTTGTTCGGTATTACCGCGGTGCTATTTGCCCAGCCTTACGGGGAGTTTGCTACTGTTGTAGCGTTTCTGACGGGTCTGGGTGTGGGGTTTGTATTTGTGAGAATCGCAACGCATTGGGTTTTTCCAAGGCAGAGCTTCGAGCCCCGTCTATCCGCCGTGGTTCAAGCGCCGCCCATCTCGGCCAGTTCTACGGTTATTGCGCGTCAGTAAAAGGATGTTGTGGCCTTTTACGGGCCTGAATTCAAGGAGAAGAGTGATGTACAAGATAGTCATAGCGGCTTTGTTTATTCTGTTGCCATGGTCAACCCATGCCGCCTTACCAGACTTTCAGCCTATTGTGGAGGTGGCGGCACCCGCTGTTGTGAAAATTCTCGTTGAGTCTGAGGCACAAGCGATGCCCAGCCCTGACGAATTAGAAGAGCTGCCGGAATATTTGCGCCGCTTTTTTGAATTTAGAGGCCAAGCGCCGCAGCAGCAGCGGCAAAATACCGGGTCCGGATTTATTGTTTCAGAGGATGGGTACGTTGTGACCAATCATCATGTTGTCGAGGGAGCTACCTCGGTGACTGTGAGGCTGCTAGACAGGCGAGAATTTGAGGCTGAAATTGTTGGCACGGACGTCCGATCGGATTTGGCATTGTTGAAAATTGAGTCTGATGATCTTTCGATCCTGAAAATTGCTGAAGATGACGTGTCTGTTGGTGAATGGGTGTTGGCTATAGGTTCTCCTTTTGGTCTGGATTTCTCTGTGACAGCAGGCATTGTAAGTGCCAAGGGGCGTAGCCTGCCCACGGAGGCCGGTGAAAATTACGTGCCCTTTATTCAAACGGATGTCGCGATCAATCCCGGTAATTCCGGGGGGCCGTTATTTGATTTAGAAGGCGAAGTCGTGGGTGTGAATTCACAAATTTTCACCCGCTCTGGGGGCTCGATAGGCCTTTCTTTTGCGATTCCTGCTGCTGTGGTTCGAAACGTAGTGATGCAGCTGAAAACCTCAGGGGAGGTCACCCGGGGTTGGTTAGGGGTGAGTATCCAAGATGTGGATCTCGACCTTGCAGAGTCCTTTGGGCTCGATCGTCCTCGGGGTGCGCTAATCGCGCAGGTGGGAGCGGATTCGCCAGCTCAGGAAGCCGGTTTGCAAAGTGGTGACATCATTCTTGAGTTCGACGGACAGGCGATTAACTCCTCCTCTGACCTGCCTCATGTCGTGGGCCTCATCGCCCCAGGGAGCGAAGTCAGGGCGGTGGTGCGCCGTGAAGGCCGTAATCAAACATTGCAGGTCGTTGTTGGTGGACTCGATGCAGGGGATCGTCCCTCTGTGAGCGGGCGCATGCCGGCAGCCGATGGCAATGAGGCCTTTTTTGGGATGGTACTGGAGACGGCCGCCGAAGAAATGATGGCTGAACTGGGTCTCAGCGGTGGGGTATTGGTGTTAGAGGTTGCGCCAGATTCTCCCGCAGCCACGGCGGGCATTGTGGGTGGGGACGTGGTCACTCGCCTCGGCAGCAGTGCGGTGCAGTCGACCAACGACTTCGAGGCCGCGGTAGAGCGGTTACAGCCTGGGCAGTCCGTAGCGATACGGTTGATTCGACGCGGCGCGCCCCTGTTCCTGGCAATTCGCGTACCCAAAGCCGAAAAATAAGTTGCAGTCGCAGCGACGGCAAATGCATCCTGTAGCGCGGTGGGTTAGAATGCTGCGCTTTTTGGGCCGATTCCGGCTCGGCATCATCGGGAATCCAGCGCGTGACTGAACTAAGTCATATCCGCAATTTTTCAATTATTGCGCACATCGATCATGGCAAATCTACGCTAGCCGATCGTTTCATTCAGCATTGCGGGGGCCTGTCGGACCGCGAAATGGAAGCCCAGGTACTGGACTCCATGGAGCTTGAGCGGGAGCGCGGCATTACCATCAAGGCTCAGAGCGTAACGTTGATGTATCAGGCGCAGAACGGCGAGGAGTACAAGCTCAATTTTATTGATACGCCGGGGCACGTGGATTTTTCCTACGAGGTGTCACGATCATTATCCGCCTGCGAGGGTGCTCTGCTCGTTGTTGATGCGGCCCAAGGTGTTGAGGCTCAATCAGTTGCTAATTGCTATACCGCAATAGAGCAAGGTCTAGAGGTGCTGCCCCTACTCAATAAAATGGACCTACCTCAAGCCGATCCCGATACGGTCAAGCTAGAAATTGAAGAAATTATAGGTATTGAGGCTCAGGACGCCTGTCCCGTCAGCGCGAAAACAGGGCTGGGTATTGAAGATGCACTGGAATACCTAATAAAAAATATTCCTGCGCCAGAAGGTGATCGGGAGGCTCCGCTTCAGGCGCTAATTATTGATTCCTGGTTTGATAACTATTTGGGCGTCGTTTCGTTGGTCAGGGTGACCCAGGGTACTTTACGTAAGCGCGATAAGTTCATTGTTAAATCGAGCGGCAAACAGCATCAGGCGGACATGGTCGGCGTATTTACGCCGAGACGAACAGAGACGGGCGCTTTGGCTGCTGGAGAAGTAGGATTCATCGTTGCCGGCATTAAAGACATCAAAGGCGCCCCTGTTGGTGACAGTTTGATTTCTGTCGCTCACCCCAATACCCCCGCACTGCCAGGCTTTAAAAAAGCAAAGCCTCAAGTCTATGCGGGGATATTTACGGTTTCCTCTGATGATTACGAGGATTTTCGGGATGCCTTGGGTAAGCTCACATTAAATGACGCATCCTTATTTTATGAGCCTGAAACCTCGGATGCTTTGGGGTTCGGCTTTCGCTGTGGTTTCTTGGGCATGCTCCACATGGAGATTATTCAGGAAAGATTAGAGCGTGAATATAATCTGGATTTGATTACCACAGCCCCCACTGTGATTTACGAGATTGTCAGAAAAGATGACAGCGTTATCAACGTAGATAACCCCTCTAAATTGCCGGATGTTGGTGATATTCAGGAAATGCGTGAGCCAATTGCACGTTGCACTGTCCTAACGCCTCAAGAGTTTCTGGGTAATATCATTACACTGTGTATCGATAAGCGGGGTTCGCAAGTAGACTTGCAGTACCTTGGTAAGCAAGTGCAGCTTATCTACGATATTCCCATGGCTGAAGTTGTTCTCGATTTCTTTGATCGCTTGAAGTCAGTGAGCCGTGGCTACGCCTCACTAGACTATGGATTTCACCGTTTCCAAGCGGCACCACTGTCAAGACTCGATGTGCTGATCAATGGCGATCGCGTCGATGCGTTGGCGGTTATTGTGCACCGCGATTACATTCAGGGTCGAGGTCGCGTGTTGACGGAAAAAATGAAAGAGCTCATTCCTCGCCAGATGTTCGACGTGGCTATTCAAGCGGCAGTCGGGGGAAAAATCGTTGCACGACAGACCGTCAAGGCCCTTCGAAAAAATGTAACTGCCAAGTGTTATGGTGGTGACGCTACCCGCAAGAAAAAGCTGTTGGAAAAGCAAAAAGCTGGCAAGAAACGCATGAAGCAGGTGGGGAATGTAGAGATTCCCCAGTCAGCGTTTCTAGCGGTTCTACAGGTGGATAGTTAAATAACGTGATTGCAGTGGAGCAGATGTGAATATCGATTTTCCTCTAATTCTTTTAATACTGGTGTCTGGCAGCGGTCTCATATGGGCGCTGGACGCTCTTTTTGCAGCGGGGCCTCGGCGGGCCAGAATTGCAGATCTAAAGCGTCGGTATCCAAAATGGGATCAGGCTGATGCTGGAGACGCTCAAAAATTCGGGTCGTCTTTTGCTGAAACCGCCTCGGAGCCGGCTATTGTTGAATACGCGCGTTCATTTTTCCCAGTACTAGCTTTCGTCTTTGTACTTCGTTCCTTTCTTTTTGAGCCGTTTCAAATTCCCTCATCCTCTATGGTCCCGACACTAGAAGTCGGGGATTTTATTTTGGTCAATAAATTTAATTACGGTTTAAAGCTCCCCGTCGCGCGGTCTCAGGTTGTGCCAATTGGCAAGCCAGAGCGCGGCGACGTCATGGTGTTCTTCCCTCCTCATCAAAACGAGACCTATTACATCAAGCGTGTGATAGGCATACCGGGAGACCGGATTGAGTATCGAGGCAAGGTCATTAGCGTCAATGGTGAGCCTATACCTCAGGAGTGGCTGGCGACGGTTCCTGAAGGTCGATCGCGTTACGATGTTGGCCTTGAGTCTGTTGGGGCAGATCGCTATCTTATGCAGGTAGACCAGCGGCGCCCTTCACGAGATTTCTCCGCCACGGTAAAACCGGGCCATTACTTCATGATGGGCGATAATCGCGACAACTCTAGCGATAGCAGGGTGTGGGGGCAGGTGCCAGAGCAGGATATCGTTGGCCAGGCCGTGGCTATTTGGATGCATTGGGAGTCGTTGTTCTCGATTCCGTCTTTCGGTCGTGCCGGGTCGATTGACTGAATTTAGGGGTAACCATGAATAAATCATTAACAGCTACAGCGCGTCAAAGTGGCTTCACTTTCTGGGGCTTTTTGGTCTATGTGCTGGTTTTTGGCGGGGTATTGGTCCTGGTCCTGAGAGTTGCCCCTTCATATCTAGAGTATTTGACCGTAAAAGATATTGTTGAGCGCTCAGCCGAGGAGTTTGATCCTCAAACTCAAAGCACGGCAGAGGTTCGAACCCGCATTCGCAAGTTGCTGCAAACTTCGCAGGTTTACGTCATTGATGCTAAAGATATTGAGATTTATCGGGAGCGAGGCAAAGTCGTTATTGATGCGAACTACGAAGTCCGGTTTCCGCTCTTTTGGATCGTCGATGGCGTTATGAATTTTGAAGATTTGATTTTTAAAGTGGATGGGAATTGAGTCCGTCCAGTCAGTCACCGCAGTTACTGAGTCTGCAAAATCGTCTGGGCTACAGTTTTCAGGACCTCCAAATCCTCAAGCTTGCACTCACTCATCGAAGTGCAGGTCGCAGCAATAATGAACGGTTAGAGTTTCTCGGCGATTCTTTCGTCAACCATGTCATCGCCCAGCGTTTGTATGTCCAGTTTCCAAAGGCGAGCGAAGGGCAGTTGACTCGTCTCCGGTCAAAACTTGTAAGGGGCACGTTTTTAGCCACTCTAGGCGAAAAGTATGCGTTGGGTGAGTGCCTGACTCTTGGGGTCGGCGAACGCAAAAGTGGCGGTCGACACCGGTCCAGTATTCTTGCCGATACCGTAGAAGCTGTTGCCGGGGCCATCCTACTTGATGCAGGGTACGAAATTGCAGCGCCCGTTATATTAAATTGGTTTACCGACGCGCTGCTGGAGCTTCAGGTAGATGGTGACAAAGACAGCAAAACATTGCTGCAGGAGTGGTTGCAGGCACGGAATTTACCCTTACCTAACTACGATTTAGTGAGTGTTGAGGGGCCAGATCATGCGCAGGAATTTGAGGTGGCCTGTTTAATTAATGGGCAAAAAAATGCGTTTTCAGGACGGGGTTCGAGCCGGAGAAATGCTGAGCAGCAGGCTGCCTTCGTGGCTATGGGAGAACTAGGCAATGACTGATGGGAGCCAGCGCTGCGGTTATGCGGCCATTATAGGTCGGCCCAACGTGGGGAAATCCACATTGCTAAATTATGCGTTGGGTCAAAAAATCAGCATCACTTCGAGGAAACCCCAAACGACCCGTCACCAGGTTATGGGTATTTACACCGACAGTGGAGACCAAGTCGTATTTGTCGACACTCCGGGCATGCACTTGGAGCAGGGTAAGGCAATTAACCGATACATGAATCGGGCTGCAAGCAGCGCCCTAGCCGATGTTGACCTAGTTCTGTTTGTCGTTGACAGAAATCGATGGACCTCTGAGGACGATTTGGTAGTCGAGGCACTTCGACACACCGAAACACCCGTGGCCCTGGTAATCAATAAAATTGATCGCCTCGAGGATCAGGCTGTCTTACTGCCCTGGACGGAGTCTATTCGGTCTAAATACGGTTTCGACGCTATATTTCCCATTTCAGCGCTTCGACAGGCTAACTTGCCGGCTCTGATGACCTACATTCGAAATAAGATGCCACCGGGAGTCCATTTTTTCCCCGAAGATCAGGTCACTGACCGTTCTGAACGTTTTCTCGCCGCTGAATTAATTCGGGAAAAAATTGTTCGGCAATTAGGTGATGAAATGCCGTACACCACCGCAGTAGAGATAGAAAGTTTTAAGCTCGACGGTAAATTACTGCGGGTTGATGCGCTGATTTATGTCGAACGGCAGGGACAGAAAAAAATCGTCATTGGTGAGGGAGGCAGTCGATTAAGGTCAATTGGTACCGAAGCGAGAAAAGATATGGAAGTAGCTTTTTCTGGCAAGGTCATGCTCAAGCTATGGGTGAAGGTTAAGTCAGGCTGGTCTGATGACGAGCGTGCGCTCCGAAGCTTGGGATTTGAGGACGGCATCTGAGCAATGGCCAGCGAGTTGGAGCCTGCCTGGTTGCTGCACCGGCGTAACTATGGCGATAGCGGATTTTTAGTAGATATATTGGGGCTCAATTCGGGACGTATATCGGCGGTCGTAAAGGGAGCGAGGCGTAAAGCGAGGGGGGGTAGTCATGCAGGTGTCCTGCAACCGTTTACCCCTCTACTGGTCGCTACCAGTGGGCGCGGCGAGTTAAAGACTTTGAGCCGACTGGAATTGGCGGGCGCGGGCATCGACCTGGCAGGTGAACGTGTCTTTAGTGGTTTTTACCTCAATGAACTGTTGGTGCGGTTGCTGCCGAAATTTGTGAGCTGTCCGACGCTGTTTGCACTCTACGGTGGCACGATTGATGCGTTGGTTGCCACAGAGGCTGAATTGGATTTGCGAAAATTTGAGCTTATGCTGTTGGAGGAACTGGGATACGGCCTTCGGTTTGATACCGATGCAAACAATGACCCCGTTGAGGCGACCAACGCTTATCTTTATGACCCCAGCATGGGTTTTGTGCCTCGGGCTTTTGGGCTTGATGATGCGAAAAACACAGAGGGTCACTTGCAGGGAGACCAACTGTTGAATATGGCGGATTGGTTATTTAACGGAGATGGTCTTCAGGCGTCGAATCGACGGGGTCTTAAAGAATTGATTCGACTCGCATTGCAGCTGCAACTTGGCGACCGACCCCTCAAAAGTCGCGAATTGTTAAAGGCCTTCAGATGGCGAGAAGCGCCTTCTCCAGATTCTGGGCGGCATGCACCTCAGGATCAGTAGCCTGTCCACGTGACCAAGACTGTAACAGTAAAGGAAGGCACATGAACCCCTCTGAAAGTTCGTATCCCACGATTGAGAGTGTTGTAGGCGAAACCCCCCTGGTTAGATTACAACGGCTGTCGCAGAACTCCAGTAACCAGGTGCTTTGTAAGCTCGAGGGCAATAATCCAGCAGGTTCTGTGAAGGATAGACCCGCGCTCAGTATGATTGCCGAGGCTGAAGCTCGGGGCGATATTCGACCTGGAGATACGTTGATTGAGGCCACCAGTGGTAACACGGGTATTGCTTTGGCTATGGCTGCAGCGGTCCGGGGCTACCACATGCGCTTAATTATGCCTGCCCATATGAGTTCAGAGCGAAAATTGGCCATGGCAGCGTATGGTGCCGAGCTGATTCAAGTGAGCCGAGAGGAAGGTATGGAAGGTGCGAGAGACCTGGCGGAGGCTATGCAGGCCCGCGGGGAGGGCACTGTGCTCAATCAGTTTGGAAATTTTGATAATCCCCTAGCGCATTACCGAAGCACCGGACCTGAAATTTGGCGTCAGACCCGTGGGGAAGTCACGCATTTCATCAGTTCGATGGGCACCACAGGAACGATCATGGGAGTCTCAGCTTTTTTAAAGGAACAAAACCCCGATATTCAAATTATTGGCTTACAGCCTCAAGATGGGTCTCAAATTCCGGGAATAAGACGCTGGTCAGAGGCTTATCGCCCAACAATCTTTCAGTCAGCGAAGGTCGATCGCACCATTGACATTTCTCAGGCGGAATCTGAGCTTATGATGCGTCGGCTTGCGAGTGAAGAGGGTATTTTTGCTGGAGTATCCTCAGGCGGATCAATCAGCGCTGCATTACAAGTCAGTCAGGAAGTTGAGGGGGCAACCATTGTGGCGATCGTCTGCGATCGAGGCGATCGCTATCTCTCGACCGGTGTTTACGGAATTTGAGGGGGTGATGCCATGGTGCAAGTCAGAGCTTTACTTGAAACCGAAAGTCTAGATCAGGCGAGCTTTGCAAGCTGGCTGACCGATCTTGCCACACCCCTCGATACACTAGATCAAGCTCGACTGATCGATGCGTTTGAGCTGCTGCGTGAGCAGGGCTCTGAGCAATCTCAGGGGACTTTAGATTGGGCTGGTGATGCGGACGTGCTGTCCGTAGGTCTTGAAATAGTGCAAATTCTTGCTGAGCTTAGGCTGGGTCCAGATGCTTTAATAGCGGGCTTCCTCTATCGCTCGGTGCGTCAGCAGGTCATTTCTATCGATAAAGTCAGGCACCGTTTTGGCGACAAAGTTGCTAGCCTTCTCGACGGTGTTTTGCGCATGGCGGCAGTCAGCGACTTGACTGACTTAAGTGATGTTCCTGTTCTAGGGCAGTCTGCAGCACCTAACATTAATATAAGACGAATGCTGGTGGCTATCGTTGATGATGTACGTGTTGCTTTAATCAAATTGGCGGAGCGCACCGTTGCAATGCGTGTGTTAAAGGGGGCAAATGAGCACCGACAGCAACGTATTGCCTGGGAGGTTTTTAATGTCTATGCGCCGTTGGCGCATCGGCTGGGCGTGGGTCATTTGAAATGGGAGTTGGAAGACCTCTCTTTTCGCTATACCAACAAAGATGCCTACCATAGGATTGCAAGCCTCCTGGATGGACGGCGTCAGGATCGAGACAGTTTCATTGCGCGAGTTAACGCACAGTTAACGCAAACACTGACGCAATCTGAGTTGGCTTTTGAAATTACAGGCCGAGCAAAACATATTTATAGCATTTGGCGAAAAATGCAGCGTAAGGGTATTGGTTTCTCCCAAGTGCACGACATCCGAGCTCTGCGGATCTTGGTCAACGACGTGGCAGCTTGCTATCAGACCCTCGGTGTCGTGCATGGCATGTGGCGAAATATACCGAATGAGTTTGATGACTATATCGCTAGCCCTAAGGAAAATGGCTATCGGTCATTGCACACCGCTGTCATCGGGCCAGAAGGAAAAATACTAGAGGTACAAATTCGCACCGAAGAAATGCATGAGGAAGCTGAGTTAGGTGTCTGTGCGCACTGGCGATACAAAACTAGCGATGCTCATGGGGCGGGGCCCGATACGTACGAAGAAAAACTCAGCTGGCTCAGGCAGGTTTTGGAGTGGCACGAAACGGTGGGTGACGATGAGGTGATGGCTGAGCAGTTCACCTTCGATTCGGCACAAGATCGCGTTTATGTGTTTACCCCCAAGGGCGATGTAGTAAGTTTAGTTCAAGGGGCAACTCCTCTGGACTTTGCCTATCATGTTCATACAGAGGTTGGGCATCGTTGCAGGGGCGCTCGGGTAAACGGCAGTTTGGTACCCTTGACCTATGTGTTGGGTACAGGAGAGCGCGTTGAAATCTTAACCGCAAGTACCGTGCAGCCTCGCAGAGATTGGTTATTGTCATCCTCGGGTTTTTTGCGGACAGCCCGTGCACGTAATCGCGTTCAGCAATGGTTTAAGTCTCAGCATCGAGACGATAATGTGGCAGCAGGGCGTGAGCTGGTAGAGCGGGAGTGCTCGCGATTGGCGCTCACTTCGCTAGACTACAAGGCAATGTCTGAGGCGCTTAGTCTAGATGCCGTTGACGATATGTTCGCTGCGGTAGGGTCGGGTGACCTCACGTCTAAACAGGTTCTCCGCGTCGCAAAAACTGTCACCCACTCAGATACCGCTTTACACCCGGAGTGGGCTATTCATCAGCAGCAATCTGCGCCAGAAGGTGCGACGAGGGTAGATGGTGTTGGTAATTTAGTGACACAATTTGCGGGTTGCTGCATGCCCGTGCCGGGTGATGGTATCGAGGGCTACATCACGCGATCTGGCGGCGTTACCGTGCACAGGGCGGATTGCGCGCGACTTCTGGCACTACACGACGAATTTCCCGAGCGCATTATTGCAGTCAGCTGGGGTGCCCCTGTTGTTGAACTATTCCCCGTCGATATCGAACTCACAGCCTATGATCGGCAGGGGCTGCTAGCCGATGTAACATCGGTTCTAGCGCAGGCGTCTGCCAATGTGACCTCGATTAATACGCAGAGCCACCCCGGTGACAATACGGCGCACATGCGGCTACGCGCCGAGGTATCAACGATCGATGCACTCATGGAGTTGCTGGCAAGGCTGCACCAGCTCGATAACGTGATCTCGGCGAAAAGGGTTGTGGTGTAATGAGCGGGCTGCCCGAGGCTAAACATGTTAACCAATTTAAGATCGCCGATTTGCTGAGAATCATGGAACGACTCAGAGATCCATCGGACGGATGTCCTTGGGATACAAAGCAAACCTTTACGAGTGTTATTCCGCATACCCTAGAAGAGTGCTACGAACTAGTAGACGCCATTGAGCAAGGCGACCTACCCCATGTCGCGGAGGAGCTAGGTGATGTGCTGTTTCAAGTGGTGTTTTACAGTGAGCTGGGGCGAGAGCTCGATGCTTTCGATTTTCATGCGGTAGTCGATGGGATTGCACGAAAATTGTTGAGGCGCCACCCGCATGTCTTCGCTGACGGTGCGATTGAGGGTCGAGTGCTGGAGTCGCTGACGACTGAAGAGGTCAAGGCAAACTGGGAAGCGATTAAGCGCGAGGAGCGAAGCGAGACGAAAGCCTTCGGTAGCCTTAGCGATGTTCCTAACGCGCTTCCTGCCCTGAGCAGAGCGCAAAAACTTCAAAAAAAAGCTGCTGCGGTGGGTTTTGATTGGCAGAGGCTGGGTGACGTTTTAGAGAAACTCGAAGAAGAGATGACTGAATTTCAAGAGGCTGTGTCCGATAACTCCGATGAGGCTATGGCAGAGGAGCTTGGGGATCTTATTTTCACCGCTGTTAATGTTGCTCGCCATCTTGGTTTTGACGCGGAAAACGTGTTGCGACGTGCTAATGAAAAATTCGAGACCCGCTTTAATGACATGGAAGCCGCAGCGTTAGAAGACGGCAGCTCACTGAGCAATGAGTCGAATGTTCAAATGGAAGCGCGTTGGCAGTCAGCTAAAAGCAAGGATTAGCGCTTGTATCCGATGCTCAGGCTGTGTACTTTTGGCGCTCCCATTGAGGGCAAGGCTGGCGATCGTGGGGCGGTCGTCGAACCGAAAACTACGTGTGCATAAAAAAAGGGAAGTCCCCATGCGAATTATTCTCCTAGGTGCGCCCGGCGCAGGAAAGGGCACTCAAGCAAAGTTCCTATGTGAGCAGTTTAGTGTTCCTCAAATTTCCACGGGGGATATGTTGCGTGCTGCTGTCGCGGCGGGTACCGAGTTAGGATTACAAGCCAAAAGTATTATGGATGCTGGTGGATTAGTTTCTGACGAGCTAATCATAGGTTTGGTTAAAGACCGACTACAGCAGTCTGACTGTACAACAGGCTGCCTCTTCGATGGATTTCCCAGAACGATACCGCAAGCACAGGCGATGGTAGATGCAGATATTAGTGTCGATCACGTTATAGAAATTGCAGTCGATAATGAGGAAATTGTAGGACGCCTAAGCGGGCGACGTGTGCATCCGCAGAGCGGCCGTATTTATCATCTGGTGCATAACCCGCCGAAGGTCGATGGCATTGATGATGCGACGGGGGAAGCTTTGATACAACGGGATGACGATAAAGAGGCAACGGTACGAAAGCGTCTTGATGTCTACCAACAGCAGACTAGACCGTTGGTTGATTTTTATCAGAAGCTTGATGGTCCCGCTTATCATAAGATTCATGGCGTCGGTAACGTCGAAAATATTTCTGCAGAGATAAAAAAACTATTGCAAAACTGAGCTTTTTCTTACAGCAATTACTTGTCATTAAAAATAAACATTGTTAGGTTGCAAACGTACCTACTACTACACAGTTGGAGATTGGCATGGCAGCAGCAAAGAAAGCACCAGCTAAAAAGAAAGCGGCACCTAAAAAGGCACCAGCGAAAAAGAAAGCAGTAGCGAAAAAAGCGCCGGCTAAGAAAGCGGTCACAAAAAAAGCACCGGCTAAAAAGGCCGCTGCAAAAAAAGCGCCCGCTAAGAAAAAAGCAGTAGCTAAAAAGGCACCTGCCAAGAAAAAGGCAGTAGCTAAAAAGGCACCTGCTAAGAAAAAAGCGGTAGCTAAGAAGGCACCTGCGAAGAAAAAAGCGGTAGCTAAGAAAGCACCCGCAAAGAAAAAGGCAGTAGCTAAGAAGGCACCTGCCAAGAAAAAAGCGGTA
>JAQXAF010000003.1 GCA_029253085.1 Luminiphilus sp.
CCTGCCTCATAAGACTCCAGCAAGTGGTAGTCGAAGCGAGCGCGCTTATTCTGCGCGATAGTATTGTCCTGTATTTTCTTTTTCGATTTGCCCATAGGGTGCATTATACGGGTTCGCAGCCCTAGAGAATCATATTGCGTGTTAGATAATAATGTTCCGCAACCCTGGCAGGGCCAAACGACTTTGGTGTTTGCCCTCGCGGCCTGTTCCATCGGTCTGGGCAATGTGCTGCGCATGCCCTATCTGTTGGGGGAGTATGGCGGCGCACCTTTTTTCCTCAGTTATGTGGCCACGGTATTCACCGTTGCGGTGCCTGTGTTGACCGCTGAGGTGATGCTGGGCAGCAAAGGCAGGGCTTCGCCTGTAGGCGCTTTGCGGTGGGCGAGTGACCAGTCGGCTCGCTCTACGCACTGGAGTCTGCTGGGTGTTCTACAGTGTTTGCTGGGCATTCTGCTGGCTATTTACTGTTTACCCATGATCGCTTGGATGGTTGATCGAGCCGTTGTTCTTAATTCAGATGCTTTGGCCTCAGCGAGTGCCACCGAGGTGGCGATGAGTTTTCAGCAGCTTGTTGCAGCCCCCAATACAACGATTCTGCTTGCCCTCGTGGGGCTGGTCACGCTTTTGGCGGCCTTGGGCCCACAAGTTGCCATGGCACTGATTGGGTGGGTCGTTCTGCCTGCGATGGCAGTGGCGTTGTTGAGTCTTTTACAGTACGGCATTGAATTTGGCGATCTTGCGTCAGCGGGTGATTGGTTGTTCGCGGTTAACTACTCTCACTTTGGTTGGGAGGCCGCCATGATGGGTATGCTCAGCGGTGTTCTTACGCTAGTGGCTGGGCTGGGGGTGGGAAGTGTTTTTGGCGCACGCTCGCCAAAAAATCTGCCTTTACTTCGCGCCGTTATTGCCGCAGCTATCTTAGACGTAGCCTTCATGCTGGCAACTGCCGTCGCGCTTTTACCTCTGTTAGGTGCGACTAATGTTTTGCCTGCAGAGGGGCTACCGTTCCTATTTATTGCCGTGCCCTATGCTTTTGCTAATTTGCCCCTAGGAGAGGTTTACGGCGCGGTCTTTTTCGGTTTTACGGCATTAGCTGTCTTTGCGGCGCTGCTGGCTTTGCTTGAGCCTTCCGTAATGCTTTTACATCAGGAGGGCGGGGTTAACCGAAATTTAGCCGCACTTATGGTCGGTGCTGGCCTTGGTTTCGGCGTGTTTTGGCTGGAGCATACGGGGCAACACATCGTATTTTTACCCCTGATACTCGATCTGGCGATCGTCGGAGTGCTGTTGTTGTTAAGCCTCTTTGTGGCCTGGAGAATGCCAAGACCCTTCGCTCGAGCCGAGTTGTACCGGGAGCCTCGCTGGCTTTTTAATGTGTGGTGGCTGTGTCTGCGCTTTATCGTGCCTACAGTGCTTGTATTGGTGCTTATTTGGCAGCTCGTGGCGCCGCGATGAAGAGGCTGAGGTAATATCACGGCATGACCATTATTGATCGCAGCGCACTTTTACCCTTCTCAGCCGAGAAAGTTTTTGACTTGGTGGCCGATATCGAAGGCTATCCAGATTTTCTCCCGGGGTGTGTTGAGGCCGAAATTATCGAACAAAACACCAATGTTGTAACGGCTCGCTTGGCTCTGTCCCGGGTGGGCATCACTCAAAGCTTCATGACACAGAACACGCTAACGCGTGCTGAGACGATCGATTTGCGGCTGGTTGATGGTCCGTTTGAGCGCTTTGCTGGGGTTTGGACGTTTAAATCACTCGCGCCCGAGGCGTGTAAAGTGGCACTACTGCTAGACTTTCGACTTAAAAGTAGCGTGGTCAACGTTGCGGCGGGGAAGTTATTTGACCGAGTCGCCCATGACCTGGTCGATGCCGTGGTAAAGCGGGCTCATAATTTACTGGGAGGCTCTGTGCCGTGACAGATTCAATGACGATTGAAGTGGCTTACGCCTTGCCTGAGAGGCAACTTATTTGCGCGATTACCGTGCCTAAAGGGACGACAGCCTCAGAAGCTGTCATTCAGTCCGGCATTGAGGAAGAGTTCGATGAACTCATCCTTGCCGACAGCCCTAAATTGGGTATTTTTGGGAAAGCCATCAAAGGTGATCAGGTACTCAACCCGGGGGAGCGTGTCGAGATCTACCGGGCTTTACAGGTTGATCCCAAAGAAGTCCGCAAACGCAGGGCTGCTGAAGCAAAAGAACGGCGTGCCGAGAGCGAAGGTTAGGCCTTAAACTTCTTCCTGCTCTTGTGCTTGCTCCTCACTTTCAGCGTCAACCGGTGACTCGGCGCTGCCCGTGCTCGCCCAGTCGGGCACTTCGCTGCCCGTAACATCAACGAGTGCATCGCCCTCGAAAAATACTGAAAGTTTGCTTTCCTCAAGAGTTTTATTGCCGTTGCGCAGAAAATAGCGGTAATCCCAGCGATCGGTATTGAAGGTGTCTTCTATCAGCGGGGTTCCCATGACAAACCGCACCTGCCTGCGTGTCATGCCGGGCCTGAGTTGTTCGATCATCTCGGGGGTGACAATATTCCCTTGTTCGACGTCGATCCGGTAGGCACTGAGAAAACTAAAGCTACCGCTACAGCCCGATAGTATGACTAGGGCTAGCGTTATGGGAATTATTGGGCTGCGAAGATGCAATGCCATCGGATTTTGGTTCCAAGCTTCGATCTGGTCGGGCATGATACCCCGTAAACACCCACAACGGTCACGGAAAAATATTATGCCCAGTGAAAACCTCGAGCTTCGCAAAGCTGGCCTGAAGGTCACCCTGCCTCGTATTAAGATCTTGCAAATGCTCGACTCTACGTCTGAAAGTGCAGAGCACCTGAGTGCCGAGGATGTTTATCAGCGGCTTCGCGACACTGGAGAGGACGTGGGGTTGGCGACGGTGTATCGGGTTTTGACCCAGTTTGAGACCGCGGGCCTAGTGACACGCCACAATTTTGAGACGGGACATTCGGTATTTGAATTGTCCTCTGATGACCACCACGACCACATGGTCGATGTAGAAACTAACCAGGTTGTGGAGTTCTTTGACGAGGTTATTGAGGCGCGACAGCACGAAATTGCTGAGGAGAATGGCTACGAAATTATCGACCACTCGCTGGTGCTCTATGTGCGCAAGCGGGGGTAGCGCTGCACTCAGTTCGCGTTGAGCATTTCTCGGGCATGGGCCCGTGTACTCTCGGTGATGGTAAGTCCCCCCTGCATTCTAGCGATTTCTTCAACGCGTTCTTCGACCGCCAGTAAGTGGACCTCAGTAAACACAGCGGAAGCATCCCCGGTTTTACTGACCTGCAGATGGCGCGAACCCTTGCAGGCGACCTGAGCCAGGTGCGTCACACAGAGCACTTGAACCCGTTGGCTTAGCTGATTCAGAAGCTCACCAACAACTTCGGCGACCCCCCCACCAATCCCGACGTCAACTTCGTCGAAAATCATGGTGGGTGCCGTTGCACTTTCAGCGGCAGCCACTTGCAGGGCAAGGCTAATTCGAGAGAGTTCGCCACCGGAGGCAATTTTAGCCAGAGACCCTAGTGCGCTGCCGGGGTTAGTACTAATAAGAAATTCAACCTGCTCGGCACCGGCTGGGTCTGGGGCTTCCTCTGTTCGTTGAGTCAATACCACCTGAAAATCGCAGCGCTCCATAGCAAGTCGGTTCAGGGTTGCCGAGACATGCCCGATCAGTTGCTTCGCTGCCTTTTTACGTTTTGCGCTGAGTTTTTTGGCGCTTTTGACCCAATCTAACTGCGCAGTTTTGAGCGCTTCCTCAAGCTGGTTCAGCTGATCGGGCCCCGCGTTGAGTGTCTCAAGTTCTGCCGTTAGTTGATCGTGGCGCTGGGTGAGCTGCTCGGGCATGACGCGGTGTTTTCGAGCTAAGTCATAGACCTGTTCAAGGCGCTCTGACACCCACTGCAGCTGTGCTGGATCGCGATCGAGTTGGTCGGTGTATCTGATGAGCTCACTGTGTGCCTCTTGCAGCTGAATTTCCGCGGTCTCAAGCATTTCGCGGATATTGTTCATGGTCGATCCTTCGTGTCGGTCGTCGGAGACTAGTTGCCGAACACGAACCACCTGTTCAAGTTGCTGCTCACAGTGTTCCTGTGCTTGCCCGGCACTGTCGAGAAGGAAGTCAGCGTTGAGCAGTTGTTTCTGTTCCGCTTCGAGACTTTGTAGTTCCGCTCCACCGAGGTCTAGGGTGTCGAGTTCTGAGACCTGATAGGTAAGCAGGTCAAAGCGCGCTGTATCGGCTTCAGATTGCCCGGCCTTTTGCTTGAGTTCTGTGGCGAGTGTGTGCCAGTGCACTGAGGCTTGGGCGACCTCTGCCGCGAGTTCTGTCGCTCCGGCAGTGGCGTCTAACAGAGCGCGCTGGCTGGATCTGCGCAGCAACGACTGGTGGGCATGCTGGCTGTGAATATCAACCAGCAGCGCGCCAACAGCGGCACAATCGACCAAAGTTGCCGGTGCGCCATTGATAAAGGCTTTAGAGCGGCCGTCGGCACCGGCTACCCGCCGAAGGATGCATTCATCAGTAGGCAGGTCTAATTCACGCGCCTTTAGCCAGGCGGTTACTGCCGGGAGCTCGTCGATCTGGAATACCGCAGTAATGTCGGCACGCTTCGCTCCTGGCCGCACTGTTCGGGCATCTGCCCTATCGCCAATGCACAATCCTAGGGCATCAAGCATGATGGACTTACCGGCGCCTGTTTCTCCTGTGATCACCGTCATACCTTCGTCTAGATCCATGTCTAGAGAGGCGACGACGGCATAATCACGAATAGTGATTTGTCTGAGCATAATAGGCTTCCGAATATTTCCTCTCTTATAGCGCAACATGACTCAATCGGGAAAGGTTGCAGACGGTTCTTTGTCCTGAACGGCGGCTGTGTTACTAATTAGAGATGATTAATGACGCCATTTGCTATGCCAACGACTGATCTTTCAGGCCGCGCGACGGATTTGCTTCGAACATTGGTCGAAATGCACATTCGTGACGGACAGCCCGTAGGTTCCAAGAGCCTGCAGGCACACAGCGCTTTATCGGTCAGTCCGGCAACGGTTCGCAATATCATGTCCGACCTCGAGGAGCGGGGCTTTTTGACCTCACCCCACACCTCGGCGGGGAGAATTCCCACGGCGAGGGGTTATCGGTTTTTTGTAGATACGCTGTTACAAGTTCAGCCCATAGAGGCCAATGCGGTGCTCGCCCTGCGGGAAGAGTTAAACCCCAACCGAACGGCTAAGGATTTGGTGCAAACAGCCTCGTCACTTTTAGCGCACGTGACCTCTCAGGCAGGCATCGTTACCGTACCTAAAACTGCGGTAAGTCAGCTGCGGCAGGTTGAGTTTCTCCCGTTATCAGAAAATCGGGTCTTGGTGATCTTGGTGGTGAACGAGCGTGAAGTACAAAATCGGGTGATCGAATTGTCGCAGCCGTTAACTGAGGCGCAACTCAAAGCGGCGGCGGACTTGATCAACCATCGTTATGCCGGCGCCGATTTAGTGGAGGTTAAGGCACGGCTAGTTCAGGAAATGGCCGAGGCGCGAAATCGTATTGACGAATACATGGCCGCAGCTCTCGACCTAGCCAATCGGGCGCTCGATGACGGTGAACCCGGCGAGGATTATGTTGTCGCAGGAGAGAATTACCTCTTGGGGCAGGCGCACCCCGAAGATATGGACAAGCTTCGGGAGCTTTTCGACGCATTTCAGCACAAAAGAGATGTTCTCGAGCTACTTGAGCGGTCCTATCGTGCCCAAGGGGTACAAATTTTCATTGGCGAAGAGGCGGGATACGATGTCTTCGGCGATTATTCTGTGGTCACCGCGCCCTATGCTCAAGGCAGCCGCACCCTGGGTGTTCTGGGGGTTATTGGCCCCACACGCATGGCCTACGAGCGCATCATACCGATGGTGGATGTGACGGCGAAGATGCTCAGTGCTGCGTTATCACGCGCGTAGCGGGGTGCGGGCGTCAGCAGAGTGATGGCTTGGTTGAGAACATTGGGGCTGTTCCCTAACCCCAGCTGAGCCCCCGGCCCAATGCGGCCCCAAGCCCAATTCAGCACAAACAGTAAGCAACCCTAGGGCCCTCTAACCCGAGGACTCTGTCTTAGTACGATAAATAAACAGCTATCGCCCGGCCCTGGCTCTGATTGGGGCTAGTAGTCCTGAAGACGCCACGGGCTGCCGTTGCGTTCGCCTTTCGCTGCGTCTCAGCGCCGAGGGGTATGAGATTCCGATCTACCTCCCCAAAAATTGGGGTTTTGAGCTTGAAATCGCAGCTAACCATCCCCATTTTGAATTCCAAACCAAGGCGACGCCCGCTGCGTAGCCTGATCACATTATGACTGAACCATGCCAGAGGGCACCGGAAATGGCAGACGACAAGACCGAATATACCGATGAAGAATCGCTCGCTTCTGTAGGAAGCACGGTCGACGTGACCGATGAGGATGCTGAATCCATAGAAGTGAACCTCGAAGACGCCACGGCGCAATTGGAGGCGGATCTGGCTGAGGCGAAAGACGCAGCGCTTCGCGCTCAGGCCGATGCCGTAAACGTTCAGCGCCGCGCAGAGCAAGAGGTCGATAAAGCGCGAAAGTTTGCTTTAGAGCGCTTTGTCAGCGAATTGTTGCCCGTGGTCGATAACATGGAGCGGGCCCTCGAGGCTGCAGGATCTGATGAAGCAATGAAGCCCCTTGTTGAAGGTGTTGAGCTGACGCAAAAAAGTTTGATCGATGCGCTTCAAAAACACGGCGTAGAGACTGTCGATCCTATGGGCGAGCCATTTGATCCTCAGATCGCACAGGCGATGAGCATGGTTGAAAATCCCGAGGTCGAACCGAATACGGTAATTGCAGTCATGCAGAAGGGATATCAGTTAAATGGGCGGCTGGTGCGCCCGGCAATGGTGATGGTGAGCAAGGCTGCCGAGTAATACCCACATAAAAAGTCTTGAATTTTTTTAAATCGGACCCATCTATATAGGCAAGCAAGGATGACGGGCAGAGCCCCGTTTACAGGAGAAAGCAATGGGCAAAATTATTGGAATAGACCTTGGAACCACCAATTCGTGTGTATCGGTATTGGAAGGTGGAAAGGCGCGAGTTATTGAAAATGCAGAAGGTGGACGAACTACACCTTCAATTGTCGCTTATGCCGACGATGATGAAATCCTAGTAGGGCAGGCGGCCAAACGTCAGGCGGTCACGAACCCTACCAACACGCTGTACGCGGTTAAGCGTCTTATCGGGCGCCGCTTTGAAGATAAAGTGGTACAGAAGGACATCAAGATGGTGCCCTACAACATCGTCAAAGCCGACAATGGCGATGCTTGGGTTGAGGCCAAGGGCAACAGCATGGCGCCTCCACAGGTTTCGGCTGAAGTCTTGCGCAAGATGAAGAAGACCGCCGAGGAGTTTCTGGGTGAAACGGTTTCAGAAGCGGTAATTACCGTGCCGGCTTACTTCAACGATTCGCAGCGTCAAGCCACGAAAGACGCGGGCAAGATTGCTGGACTTGAGGTCAAGCGCATTATTAATGAGCCGACGGCTGCTGCATTGGCCTATGGCATGGACAAATCTCAGGGAGATCGCACGATTGCGGTTTACGACCTGGGTGGCGGTACCTTCGATATTTCAGTGATTGAAATTGCTGAGGTCGATGGTGAGCATCAGTTTGAGGTTCTGGCAACTAATGGTGATACCTTCCTCGGCGGCGAAGATTTTGATCTCAGGTTGATCGAGTATTTGGCTGATGAATTTAAGCGTGAGAATGGCATTGACTTGCACGGTGATCCTCTCGCGTTGCAGCGTCTCAAGGAGGCTGCCGAAAAAGCCAAGATTGAACTCTCCAGCGCTCAGCAGACAGAAGTTAATCTGCCGTACATTACGGCTGACGCGACCGGTCCCAAGCACCTGGTGGTCAAGTTGTCTCGGTCTAAGCTCGAATCTTTAGTAGAGGAGCTGGTAACACGCTCACTGGATCCGGTAAAAACAGCTTTGGCAGACGCTGGGCTGTCGCCCTCCGAAATACAAGACGTTATTTTGGTCGGTGGACAGACGCGCATGCCTTTAGTGCAGACGACAGTATCCAACTTCTTTGGTAAAGAGCCGCGTAAGGATGTAAATCCTGATGAGGCGGTCGCTATGGGCGCCTCTATTCAGGGGGCAGTACTAGCGGGTGATGTCAAAGATGTTCTTCTGCTTGACGTGACGCCGCTGACTCTCGGTATTGAAACGATGGGTAGTGTTGCAACACCTCTGATTGAAAAGAACACTACGATCCCGACCAAGAAATCACAGGTGTTTTCAACGGCAGATGATAACCAGACGGCCGTCACCATTCACGTGGTTCAGGGCGAGCGTAAGCAGGCGGCTCAAAATAAGTCACTCGGTCGTTTTGACCTGGCAGATATCCCACCAGCACCGCGAGGCGTACCCCAGGTAGAGGTGACTTTTGACCTTGACGCCAACGGTATCCTCAACGTTTCGGCTAAAGATAAAGCAACCGGCAAAGAACAGTCGATTCGTATCACAGCATCTGGCGGCCTCTCAGAAGATGAGATCGAGCAAATGGTGCAGGACGCCGAGGCGAACGCAGAGGCGGACAAGAAGTTCGAAGAGATGATTACTGTTCGCAACAGTTGCGACGGCATGGTGCACGCCGCGCGAAAGACTCTCGAAGAAGCGGGAGAGCACTCAACAGTCGACGAGCGTGCTGCCATTGAAGCAGCTATTGCTGAGGCCGAGGAGGCCATGCAAGGCGATGACAAAGAGGCCATCGAAGCCGCTACAACTAAAATCACCGAAGCGACCGGGCCGGTAGCACAGAAGATGTATGCTGCGCAGGAGGCAGAGGGTGCGGCAGAAAGTGCTGGCGCTGAAGCTGGTGCTTCTGCAAATCCAGCTGACGATGGTGACGTTGTTGATGCTGAGTTTGAGGAAGTAAAAGAAGACGACAAGCCATAAGTGGAGGGTCTGCCTGTGTAACAGATGGGCTGATTTCACATCCCCTATGGGGGAGTAACATGGTAAGTTCAACGCGGGTTTTTTCAAGCCCGCGTATTTTTTTTTGGGGGGATCGGCATCCCCTTTGAGCAACTACAGGCTAAGCAGCAATGTCCAAGCGTGACTATTACGAGGTACTCGGGGTTGATCGGTCTACGGCTGACCCGGATGTCAAGAAGGCATATCGCCGTATCGCCATGAAGTTTCACCCTGATCGGAATCCCGATGACAAGGATGCCGATGCCAAATTCAAGGAGGCGACCGAGGCCTACGACGTTTTGATGAACGCCGATAAGCGTGCGGCTTACGATCAGTTTGGTCATGCGGGTTTGGAGCAGGGCGCAGGCGGTGGTGGTTTTCAGGGCGGGTCCAATTTTAGTGATATTTTTGGCGATGTTTTTGGGGATATTTTTGGCGGTTCTGGTGGCGGTGGGCGGCAGGGGCCGCAGCGTGGCTCCGACCTGCGCTATACCATGGAGGTAAGCCTCGAAGAGGCTGTTCGTGGTGCAACACGAGAAATCAAAGTACCGACACTGCAGCATTGCGACACCTGCGATGGCAGTGGTGCGAAGCCAGGTACCAAGCCGGTGACCTGTGGCAGCTGCGGTGGTGCCGGGCAAGTTCGCATGCAACAGGGTTTTTTTCAGGTGCAGCAAACCTGCCCCAAATGTCGCGGGTTAGGAAAGACAATCTCAGACCCTTGTCGCGATTGCCGAGGTCAAGGGCTTTTGGAGAAGACCAAGACGTTGTCGGTCAAGGTGCCGCCTGGGGTTGATACCGGTGATCGTATTCGGTTGAGTGGTGAAGGCGAGGCAGGACCATCGGGCGGGCCCAGCGGTGACTTATTCGTGCAGATTGCTGTGCGCCAACACAATCTTTTTGAGCGAGATGGGCGCAATCTCTATTGCGAGGTTCCCATTAATTTCGTCGATGCCGCTTTGGGTGGAGAGCTAGAGGTTCCAACCCTAGACGGCAAGGTAAAATTGAAAATCCCTTCTGAGACGCAGACGGGCAAAATGTTTCGCTTGCGGGGCAAGGGTGTACTGCCTGTGCGCGGAGGCCCCATTGGGGACTTAATGTGTCGAGCCGTTGTTGAGACTCCTGTAAATCTTAGCGCCCAGCAAAAGCAGTTGTTGCAAGAGTTTCGGTCGACTCTCGATGAGGGAGGCAATCGTCAATCGCCGCGTCAGTCGAGTTGGTTTGAAGGCGTAAAATCGTTTTTTGACGGAATGACTAAGTGACCATAAAGCTGGGTATCGCGGGTGCATCGGGTCGAATGGGTCGTATGCTCCTCGAGGCCATAGCGGCGAGCGAAACTAATGTTGAGTTGCGCGCCGCAATTTTACGCCCTAACAGCGCACTCTGCGGCGTCGATACGGGGACGTTGTTGGGCGACACTCCCTCAGGGGTTCTCTTTTCCGAAGATGCAAAGGCCGCTATTGGCGAGGTTGATGTGTTAGTTGACTTCACGCCCCCGGATGCAGCAGTCCTAAACGCGCAGCATTGTGCAGCGGTGGGAACGCCGTTGGTTTCGGGGACAACCGGCTTTTCTGCGATTCAAGCTCAGCAGTTTCATGAGGCGACTCAAACCATAGCACTGTGCCAAGCCTCTAATTTTTCAACGGGTGTGAACTTAGCCTATCGCCTGCTGGCCCAGGCAGCGGCTGTTTTGGGCTCAGAGGCTGATATTGAAATTAGCGAGGCCCATCATCGATACAAAGTAGATGCCCCAAGTGGCACGGCCATTGCCATGGGTGAAGTGGTAGCCGCAGCGACAGGACGTAACCTGGCCGACGTGGCGGTTTATGGCCGTGAGGGTCATACCGGTGAGAGAGCACGTGAAACCATTGGTTTTTCAACGGTGCGCGCAGGGGATATTGTGGGTGATCACACGGTCACTTTTGCGGCTCAAGGTGAGCGCCTCGAGATTACACACAAAGCCAGCTCTAGAATGGCTTTTGCCCGGGGCGCAATTCGCGCTGCGGTCTGGTTGATCAATCAAAAACCCGGCTTGTATGACATGCAGGATGTTCTGGGTTTAAAGGAGAGCTAAGTTGTGAATTCAGTAGCACATGTTGTAGATATTGACGAAACCAACGCCCAGGAACAGCTGATTGAAGAGTCGCACAAAAGGCCTGTGGTGGTTGATTTTTGGGCCGACTGGTGTGAACCCTGTAAGCAGCTGATGCCCATTTTGGACAAGCTAGCTGCAGAATATGCCGGAGCTTTTTTGTTGGCCAAAGTCAATGCGGATGAACAACAAATGCTGGCAAGCCAGCTCGGTGTGAAAAGTTTGCCCACGGTCATGGTCATTAAAGACGGGCAACCTATCGACGGTTTTGCGGGGGCTCAGCCTGAATCTGCGGTTCGTGAAATGTTGGAAAAGCATTTGCCATCGCCTTGGAATGCGAAAATTGCTGAGGCCACTGATCTGTTAGACGCCGGCGATACGGCGGGTGCCTTGGCACTACTGCGTGGCGCTTGGGAAGATTCTAACAAGCTGAAAGACTTAACCCATGCCTATGCCGGTGCTTTGATAGAGGCTAACCGGCTAGATGAAGCAACGGCTGTTTTGAGCGAAGTTCGCATGGTAGATCAGGATGCCCTGCATGAGCAGCTGATGGCCCAGATTGAATTGAAGCGCGTGGCCGGAAAATCTCCCCAAATAGAAGCTTTGGAAGCGGAGCTTGCCACAAATAATGATGATCATGGCGTAAGGGTTCAGCTGGCGGTGCAGCTAAGCGCTGCAGACCACCATAAAGAAGCGCTGGAGCATTTGCTAACAGTTTTGCGCATCGACCGTGACTGGAACAATGGCGAAGCCAAGCGCCTTTATTTGGATACCTTGACGACAATCGGTAAGGGCGATCCCTTGGCGGCTGAATATCAGCGTAAACTTTTTTCTATTCTCTACTAGCCGCGCTGATCGCTAGGGCGTTTGCTGTTGGCATTTCCCCCAGTCGTGGCGCATGTTTTCTGCCCTCGTCCTGGGTGCTAAAGCCCCGCGGCAGCGCGACCCGCTGCCCAATCAGTGCCGTGTGCCCTCCCTGAGAAGGGCATAAATCCAAGCGAAAATAAGATGGGTTAAAGGGTACTTGCAATCGCCGGCTAAGTTGCCTACATTCCACAGCGTAGAAAAACATACTCAAGGTTCAAAAATTGGTGGTCTACCGTAAGCACCACCCCCGATAATTGCGAGGCACGTATGGATATTGCGTTTTCACCCGAAGAATTAACGTTCCGGGACGAGGTTCGTGGCTTTTTCGACGAGCAGTTTGACGATGAGCTGATCTTACGCTTGCGCGGAGAGCACTTTAAAGAGGCGATCGTTGAATGGCAGCAGAGGCTTTTCAAGAAAGGCTGGATTGCAGCTAATTGGCCTGTTGAGCACGGTGGTACCGGTTGGACCCCCACTCAGAAATACATTTACGAGAGCGAGCGCTCCGAGCGCGGTATTCCCGGTGTGATTCCGTTTGGAATCGGTATGGTGGGTCCCATGATTTATCAGTTTGGTACTACCGAACAAAAAGAGAAGTTTTTGCCTGGAATTCTCGACAGCAACACCTGGTGGTGCCAAGGCTATTCTGAGCCAGGTTCCGGATCAGATTTAGCGTCTTTAAAGACAAAGGCAGAGCTCGATGGCGATCATTATGTAATAAACGGCGCCAAAATCTGGACCAGTTATGCCCAGTATGCTGATTGGATCTTTGTTTTGGTTCGTACCAGCAACGAGGGGAAAAAGCAGGAAGGCATTACTTTCATTCTTGTTGATATGAAGACCCCGGGTATCAAGATTAACCCGATTATCTCCATAGATAATGAGCATAGCCTCAACGAGGTGGAGTTCAGCGACGTGCGTGTTCCGGTTGAAAATGTGGTCGGTGAAGTGAACAAAGGATGGACTGTTGCCAAAGCGCTGCTGGCGCATGAGCGAACAGGTATTGCCGACGTTGCCCAATCAAAGCGTAATATTCGTTTGATAAAGGAAGCTGCCTCTGCCGAGATGAACGGTGGTAAGCGTCTTATGGATGATGCAGGCTTTCAAGCTCGGGTCGCAGACCTTGAGATCGAACTGATGGCACTTGAGTTTACCGAGTTGCGTACCCTCGCAGCGATGGCCGCTGGTGGCTTTCCCGGTCCTGAGTCATCGCTTCTCAAGATCAAGGGCACCGAGCTGCAGCAGGCCACGCAAGAGTTGCGCATGGAAACAGCCGCGTATTACCAGGGTGTTCTGCCCAACGGCATGGACCCTGAAGTGCTGGGGCACAGCTGGACCCACGATGCATTCCGAAACTACATGTACGGACGTGCAGCGACCATCTACGGCGGTTCTAATGAAGTTCAGAAGAACATTATCGCTAAATACGTACTGGGCCTGGAATAACGGCCCAGAGGGGACAAGATTATGAATTTTGATTTTTCAGAAGAACAACAAATGGTACGCGATTCAATCGCGCGTTTTGTTCAGGACGACTACGACTGGGATACCCGACGCGCCATTGTGGCATCGGATACTGGCATGAGTGACAAAGCGTGGCAGACGTTTGCAGAGCTGGGCTGGCTGTCGATACCATTTGCCGAGGAAGATGGCGGGTTTGGCGGAAATATTGTCGATACCATGGTGATTATGGAAGAAATTGGTAAGGGTCTAGTGGTCGAGCCATACCTGCCGACTGTCGTGTTATTCGGTGGTCTCATTGCTCGTGCGGGCAACGAAGCACAGCGCAATGCTTGGATTCCTTCGATCATTGAGGGGTCGACTTCGGGTGCATTCGCCTATTTAGAGCGTCAGAGTCGTTTTGAAGTTGCTGACTGCTTGACCGAGGCTAAGACGGCTGGTGATGGCTGGGTACTGAACGGTGAAAAGGTTGTCGTTTTCAATGGGGCTAACTGCAATCAGATCATCGTTTTAGCCCGCACAGCGGGTGAACAGTGGGACCGCGCGGGGCTGTCTTTGTTCGTGGTTGCTGCCGATGCCGAGGGCGTGAATCGCGTTGATTATCCGATGATGGATGGCCAGCGTGTTGCAAACATTACGTTTACAGACGTGGCGTTGAACGCCGATTCATTGCTTGGAGAGGCGGGGGCTGCGATGGCTACCGTTGAGGCAATGATTCAAGAGGCTACGATAGCGCTCATGGCCGAGGCCGTTGGTTGCATGGGAACCCTAAATACTAAGACGCTGGAATACACCAAAACGCGTGAGCAGTTTGGCGTGGCTATCGGTTCTTTTCAGTCCTTGCAGCATCGTATGGTGGACACAATGATGGCCTACGAGCAGGCCAAGTCACTGCTGTTTAAGGTCGTTTGCGAGTACAAGCAGGATCCCGCGAGTGCTGAATCCAGCATTCATGCCCTGAAGGTGTTTATCGCTAAAAATGCCAAGCTCGTTTATAGCGAGGCAACCCAAATGCACGGTGGTATGGGAATTACTGACGAGCTGGATATCGGTCATTACGCGAAACGTCTGATGATGATTAACACGACCTTTGGTGATGCGACTTATCACCGCGCGCAGTACATCGATAAGGCCTACGCTGCCTGAAGCTAGAGCTAGCTGAGAAAAACCCGCCGTTTATTGGCGGGTTTTTTTTGCCTTGCGCTAATGAAATTGCAAGGGGTAGATGGGACCCCTACACTGTGCGCCCCAACCAGGGATCTAATCGTGGATAAACAGACGCGCCTAGCGCGAACTATTCTTAACGGCTTCACGGCGTATTTTGCTGAGTTCGAGAATATTACTCTTGCGGCCCGGACACGCTTTGAGCTTGCAGAGTGGGGCATCATGCAGGAGATATCGACCCGGCGTATCGATCTCTACAAAGAAAAGGTCTTGGAGACCTTGGAGTACGTCAACGTCATTGCCGATGACCGTATCTCGGATTTTATATTTTGGACCGAGACTCGCGCTGTATATGTCGAATTGGTTCGAGGCATGACCAATTTCGAAATTGCGGAAACCTTTTATAACTCGATCTACAACTCTGTATTTGGCCATCACCGCATTCGTAACGAACACGCCTTTGTCTTTTCTCCTCAAGGCGATATGCCGCCGGTCGATGTGCGGCGCGTTGTGAAGCGCTTCAGTGGTCATTTGCACGACAGTGTTGCGACGCTCTTGTCTCAGTATGCGGTGCATATTCCCTATGAAGACATAGAGCGCGACTGTGCGTCCATTGTTACCGCCATTGAGGGCCAACTCGGTGAGGTTGACGGCAAAGTAGACTCGGCGGTTGAACTGCATACGCTGGAACATCACTTTTACCGCAACAAGGCCGTCTACATTGTGGGGCGTATTGTTGCCGAAGGCGTACAGATACCCTTCGTACTTCCTATGCTCCACAACAATGATGCGGCGGCCCCCGCTGTGTATATCGACACCATTTTGTTTGGCTCAGATCGAGTGAGTTTGTTATTTAGCTTCACTCGAAGTTATTTCATGGTGGACGCATCGATTCCCTCTCAGTATGTTTTGTTTTTGCATCAACTGATGCCCAAAAAAGATATTTCTGAAATCTACAGCGCGATTGGCCACCACCGTCACGGTAAGACGTATTATTACCGTACGGCCTATCGCCATATGCGTGCTACGACAGACCAGTTTATTGTCGCTCCTGGTATTAAGGGCATGGTGATGACTGTATTTACGCTGCCTTCTTACGAGTTTGTTTTCAAGATTATCAAAGACCGCTTTACGCCCCCAAAAGAAGTGACTCACCAGCTCGTTAAGGATAAATACAACCTGGTGAAGCGCTGGGACCGAGCGGGGCGTATGGCCGACACCCAAGAGTTCAGCAACCTTGTTTTCGATCGGTCACGGTTTTCAGAGGAGTTAATGGCAGAGCTGTACGAGACCTGCCCTTCGCAGTTGGTGATTAGCGGTACGGCACTGATCATTAAGCATTGCTACGTTGAGCGGCGCATGACGCCACTCAATTTGTACCTGCAGAACGCCAGCGATGAAGACGTTGATGAAGTCATGAACGACTATGGAAAATCGATCAAGGAGCTTGCCGCGGCAAATATTTTTCCGGGGGACATGCTCCTGAAAAACTTTGGTGTGACCCGCCATGGCCGGGTGGTCTTCTACGACTATGACGAGATACAGCCGTTGCTAGAATGTAATTTTCGTCGTATTCCGCCACCGCGGGACGAATATGAAGAGATGGCGAGCAGGCCTTGGTATTCGGTGGGGCCCAATGACGTTTTCCCTGAAGAGTTTCGGCTTTTCTTCTCGGGTAATCAACGTGCGAGGAAGGCTTTTGATGCGCGTCACAGTGACATCTATGAAGCGAGTTTTTGGACAGGTTTACAAGATCGCATACGCGAGGGGCACGTCGATGACTTCTACCCTTACCCGCGGGTAATGCGTTTCCCTAGAGAACTGAGGAGTACGGCCTGATGGCTTCGATTTATCTTATTCGCCACGGACAGGCGTCCTTTGGCTCAGCAAATTACGACCAACTTTCCACCTTGGGGCAGCGCCAGGCCGATGTAACCGGTCAGTTCTTGTCGACCATAGGCCTGAAAATTGACGCTGCAGTGGCTGGGACTTTGTCGCGCCAGCAAGAAACCGGTGCCCGGGTGCTGGCGGGTTTAGGTGATCCCTGTGAGTTACAAACGGATAGCCGCTTTAACGAGATCAATAATGAGGAGCAGGTCAGCGCACTCTTACCCCAGCTGATTGAGAGCGACCCGGTGCTGGCTGAAATCGCAGCTCGAGATTTCGGTGACAGTAAGGACTATCAGAAAATCATTGACGCGGTATTTAACGCCTGGGTGAGCCCAGATTGTCCCGATTGTGGCATTACCCCTTGGCCGGTATTTCGAGACGGCGTACAGACTGCCCTGAAGGACATCATGACATCCGTGGGGGCAGGTAAAAACACGGCGGTTTTCACGTCTGGGGGCACGATTGCAACGGCTGTCGGGCTTATTGTTGGCGCTCACCACAGTGGGTTCTATCAATTTTATGAACCCGTTATGAATTGTTCTATCACTCGACTGATTTACAGCAGTCAGCGGGTTTCACTGTCTAACTTCAATGACGCAGCGCATCTGCAGCTGTTGTCTGCGCAGTTGCAAGAATCACTCGTGACTTACCGATGACTCAGATCTGGCTGGTACGCCACGGTGAGGCCTCGGCCAGCTGGGGGGAACATAGTGATCCCGGGTTAAGCGATAAAGGCGTGCGGGAGGCCGAAGCTGCAGCAACATATTTGCAGTCAGTTGTGCCGCAGGGTGTGGCTCTAGTGAGTAGCCCGAAAGCACGAGCACAAGAAACTGCGGGACCTTTGGCCACACGATTAAATTGTAGGGTCGTAGTTAACGATGCGTTTCAAGAGATTCAAGCCCCGGTGCCCCTTGAGGATCGTCAGGTGTGGCTGCAGGGTTTTATGCGTCAAACTTGGGACCAACAGGAGGCCTCACTTTGGAGCTGGCGTGAGGGGATCGTGAGCGCCTTACAGAGGGTCACAGAGCCTACCGTCATCTTCACCCATTTTCTGGTCATCAACACGGTTGTGGCGCACAGCCGCGAGGCTAATAAAACGGTGCAGTGCTGGCCTGACAACGGCTCTGTCCACGATGTGGAGTTAGTCAACGGTGCGATCAATGTGGTGCGCTTGGGTCAGCAGATGACCTCGGTGGTTAATTAATCAACGAGTCTTTGGACGCACCAGGGCTTCTTGGGTTGTGGAGGCTAGTAGCGTACCGTCTTTGCTCCAAAACTGACCGCGGTTAAATCCCCGGGCGTTGCCGGCCCAAGGGCTATCGCACTCGTACAACAAGAACTCACTGACATTGACCGGCTCGTGAAACCAGATCGCATGATCGAGACTTGCGGCGATGTGGTTGATATCCCAGTCCTGCATCCCCTGAGGATAGAAGCTGGTGCCAAGCAGGGCACAATCTGAAATTAATGCCAATGCAGCCTGATGCAGTCTCGGGTCTTCTTTAAGTTGACCCGCTGCCTTGAACCAATTTTGCTGCTTTTGCTGAGGTTGCTCAGTGCGTGCGGTAATGCGAACTCGATCGATTTGATACATGTCGCTGAAACTTTTGTATTTGGGTCCAAGGTTTAAAGCGGCGGCCTCTTCAGGGGAGGGAACCTCAGGCATTTTCTCGCTATGAGTAAAGCCGGCCTCAGTGATCTGATAGCTGATAGACGTGTTAAAAATGGCCTCACCCCGTTGTCTGGCGACGACACGGCGCGTGGCAAAGGAGCGGCCGTCACGGATGGGATCGACGTCAAACTCGATGGGAATAGTGGAATCTCCGGCGCGTAAAAAATAGGCATGCATGGAGTGAGCTATTAGGGCGCTGTCGACGGTATCGTTAGCGGCTAGGAGGCATTGGGCTAAAACCTGGCCACCAAAAATCCTAGGCTGGGGTGTCGGGCTGTGCCCTCTGAACCAGTGACGACCGACTTGCTCGGGTTTGATCAAGTCCATGACATCTTGAAAATTTGGCACCGATACCTCCCGGGCGCAGATTAGTTGGCAGGCTTTGCTAAGCCAAAATAGAAAACATCAAAGTACTCAATTGCGGTTTGATCAATATCATCAACGCGCCGCCAGTCGCTGATATCCATAGCAGCATTTACCGCACCCTCCAGCATATTTTGCATGATGGCAGCATCGACATTGCGAAATTTACCCGTCTCCTGGCCTTCGCGAATAAATTGTCCCAGGTTATTGCTGGCGGCTTGAGTACGCACAAGAACGCGTCGGCGAATTGGCGGTGGTAGGGCAGTAATAGTGTTATAGCGAATCAGAGGGCCCAGATCGGAGTTCTGAATATGAAATACCTGACGACAAGCGGTATCTAGCTTTTGTGGGGCTGACATCGAACTCTTTCTAATGTCGTTATAGATCGCGTCGGTCAAATCCAGCGAGTGCTCATAACATTGCGTGAGCAGTGCTTCCTTATTCGTGAAATGATAATAGAAGGCACCTTTAGAGACCTGCAGATGCTCGGCTATTTCGTCGAGGGACGTCCCATTAAAGCCTTTACGGTTAAAAAAACGTGTCCCTGCTTTGAAGAACGCCTCTTGTTTGAGTCGATTTTGCGCCTCGCGGTCAAAACCCTTCGCGGGAACGACACCTTCCGCACTCAGCACGTGCTCAGTAGGCCGGTACTGAGCGTCTGAGGTAAACAAACCGTGCTCAACAATGTCCCTTAGAGCGGCTCCTGCCAATACCGCATCCTCGCGAGGCATTTCATACAGCCAGTAAAATGACCAGTCTAACGCTCCAATGAGAGCCCGGGTTGTAGCGGTGGAATGACAGGGGCGTATGACAGACTTCTCGATACCGTCGCGTATGTAGGAGCGGATTCGCATGAACATGTGCAGGTACTGGGCGCTCAGTGCTTCACGATGCTCATCTTTGAGCGACGCAAACTCTAAGGGCGCCGCGTAGTAATCACCATGCCCCGATAGTGCCTTAAGAATGGTGGAGATATGAGCTTCCATGAAGAGAAGTACTCTCTCCAATGGGTCGTCAGTGCTTTGTTCAATTTGGTCAAGGCTGTGATGGGCTTGGCGCATGGCAGCGTCATAGCACTGATAAATCAGGTCTTCTTTGGTCTTTACGTAATAATAAAGACTGGTTTTAGTCAGCCCTAATTTATCGGCAACGTCGCTCAGAGTGGTAGATCGAGCGCCTTTTGTATTAAATAGCTTCGCCGCCCTAGACAAAATCGCACCGTGCTTAGCTTCGTGCTGAATTCCGCGATTAAAGGGCGATCCGTTGTCGGTCACAGTTGTCAAAATTAAGTTATTCGCAAGATTCGATTTTTTGAACTTTAAGTATTTTTTTTGTCTGTGTCCATGTAAGAGTGTTTTATTTAACCCGTAATGCCCCCTAGACTAGGCGACAGCAGCGGATGGAGTTCTTCTCGATATGGCATCGACTATTTTATTTGAACAGGAAGCGGGTATCGCGACCTTGCGATTTAACCGGCCGGACCGCCGCAATGCTCTGGGTCGTGATGAGCTGTCTGGCATTCAGGGTGCATTAAGTGAGTTGAGGCCTGAAACGCGGGTGCTTGTGATCACTAGTGCATCGGGCTCTACATTTTGCGCTGGCGCTGATTTGCAGCAAATCCGTGCGGGTGAGTTAGAGGGTGATCAATTTCAGCAGGTAACTAATGAGCTGGCTGAGTTACCTATTCCCACGCTTTGCGTCATTAATGGCAATGTGTTTGGAGGCGGTTGTGAGCTTGCGATGTCTTGTGATTTTAGACTCGCTTCTCAGGACATCGTGATGCGCGTGCCCGCCTCAGCAATCGGTCTGTGTTATCCCATTGAAGGTATTGAACGTATGGTTAATCGTTTGGGCGTTACCCTCGCCAAACGGATTTTAGTGGCGGCAGAGGAGTTTTCGGCCGACCAGATGCTGGAATTTGGAATCGTCAGTCGATTGATGAGTGATGATCAGCTAATAGAAGAGAGCAACCTGACGGCGAAAATGTTGGCGCAACGCGCCCCCCTGGCAGTGGCGGCGATGTTAAAAATAATTCGCCAAGCAGAACGGGGCGGTATTAACGTAAAAGAAGCTCGGGATCTGGCAGTCATTTGCTCTGAGTCAGATGATCTACAAGAGGGCTTGTTGGCCCAAAAAGAACGGCGCGCTCCTATTTTTAAAGGCTGTTAGTGACATCGCGGTTCCGTGCCCCGACTTTAGGTCCAGCGTTGCAACGCTGCCACGGCATTTCGTGCCAGTTCTTCGATGTCTTCATAGTCTTCCTGTGACAAGGTGATCTGACCAACAGCAGCAGCCTGCTCAATCTCGTTGAGCACCTTTGTCAGTTGAGTAGCACCCACGTTGCCGCTCATGGACTTCAGGGTATGGGCGTGTTGTCGCAGGGTTTCGGTGTCTTCGGTATTAATCGACGCACGCAAATTACCAAGGTTTATTGGCAACTGCGTATTAAAAGACGCGATAACTTTGCCGAGTAGGTCGTTGCCGCCAGGACCCGGGTGAATGGCCAATATCGATTCTATAACGTTCTCATCAATTGGGCCTTGGCCAGCTGCATGCTCTGATGCGGAACTTCTAACGGTGTCGTTGGCGATTTTATGTGTGAGCGTTGCAATAATTCTATTCTCTAGCTGGGCGACATTAAAAGGTTTGGTCATGAATTCATCCATCCCCGAGCTCAAAGCCTGTTCGTACTCCTCAGCCCGTGCAGCTGCTGTCAGCGCAATAATCGGCGTACGCTCGTAGTCTCGCTCAGATTCAATCTCGCGGATCAGCTTGGTGGCCTCAAAACCATCCATGACTGGCATCTGGCAGTCCATGAGGACCAAATCAAAGCGGTGACGTCGAAATAGGGTGACAGCCTCCAGCCCATTTTCAGCGAGGCTAGACTGCAGCCCCATGGACTTGAGAATTTCCTGCACCAGAATTTGGTTAACTTTATTGTCCTCGACAACCAATACATCCGCATTAATTTGAAGGGAGAGAGTGGGCGCTGCAGCCTGCGCTGTTTTGCTGGAAATAGCTTCCTCGAGATTACTGGTTGTGATCGGTCTGTGCAGACCAATCCAATGCTGAGAATGCAGGCGCGGCGACAGGCTTTTTATTGACGTAGCCAGAATCTTTTTCACGGAATCAACGTGTCGCTCTATCGTATCGAGTTCACTAGGAGTCAGAAGTTGATCCACGATGAGCGCGTCGCAGGCGCTCTGACCAATTTCCGCAACACTTTGTATCTCGACGGTGCCGTAACCGATTAAGGCGGCATGCGCTGCCGTACTATTTTTGAGTACCTCGTCATCTGTTAGCAGGCCAATCGTTCCACGATCTAGTGATGGCCGCACTTCAGCAACCTCTAGAGGAATTACAACGATGACTCGCGTACCAGTGCTGGACGTTGGTGTTTCTATTGTAAGAGATCCGCCCAGAACCTCAGCAAAATTGCGACAAATAGTTAATCCCAGCCCGGTACCGCCATACTGGCGAGTAGTGCTGGTATCAGCTTGAGTAAATTTTTCGAATACGCGAGTTCTAGCATCGTCGGGAATACCCTCTCCCGTATCGTCTACCACCATTCGAACATCACCGGAGGGATCGAGTTCTAGGGTAACGATGATGCGACCCGACTCTGTGAATTTAATCGCATTGCCGACCAAATTCGTAATGATCTGGCGTATTTTTTGTGGGTCGCCGCGGTAACTACCAGCTAAAGCGATATCAGGGATGAAATCTAGCTTCAGCCCTTTTCTTTGGGCGGGTTCGCCCTGAAGGTAGCAGACTTCATCGACTACGCTCACGAGGTCGAACTCAACGGATTCAATATCCATCCGATCAGCCTCGATCTTGGCTAAATCTAAAATCTCACTTATGAGGTGCAGCAGAGTTTTGCCAGAATTTAGGGCGGCTCTAGCGAAGCGACTTTGTTGTGGCGTCGTATCGGTTTTGAGCAGAAGCTCATTCATTCCAATAATGCCATGTAACGGTGTTCTAATTTCGTGACTCATCACAGCCAGAAATTCTGACTTGGCAACATTGGCGGCTTCCGCGGCTTGTTTGGCCTCTTCGAGGTCTATAGTTCTTTCGCT
>JAQXAF010000006.1 GCA_029253085.1 Luminiphilus sp.
TATCGATATCTGAATGGGCCGATATCGCCGCCCCTAGCGCGCCCTTACCAGTGACAATATTCACGACACCCGGAGGTAGCAAGTCGCTAATAAGATGCATCGCTTTGAGTACCGTTAGCGGCGTGTATTCCGAAGGCTTTGCCACCACCGTGCAACCTGCAAGAAGGCCGGGAATAATATGCCAGCAAGTAATTAACAGCGGATAATTCCAAGGTGTTATTGAGCCAACCACGCCTACTGGCTTGCGGTGCACTTCAATTCGAGCCTCGTCGTTATCCTGAATAACTTCTACGGGTAGATCGAGGCTCGCGGTATAACGTATCCATGCGAGGCTGCCCCCTAACTCAAACATGGCGCCAAGGCCTGCAAACCCTTCAATAGGCTTCCCTTGCTCCTCGCTGAGCAATTGAGCTAGCTCCCCAATATTTTCTTCGAGTCTGTCCGCAATTTTTAAAATCAGTGCTCGGCGTTCGTCCATTGAGTGGGCACTCCAGCCTGGCAAGGCCCCCCTGGCGGCAGCAACGGCGTCGTCTAACTGGGCAAGGCTGGCTTCTGGAACTGTGGCTATTGCAGTCTCAGTTGCAGGATTGAGCACCTCAATTGAACCTTCGGCCCCTACGGATTCACCGTTTATTAGCATCGAATAATCAGACATAAATTCCCCTAAAATGGCGTTACAAAACACTCTAATATTTTTTTATTTGCGTGCTGCTTTTACCGTCAATTACTAAAGCAACTTGAAGCCTAATTCCTGATCAGATCACCCATTAATGTCACCAAACACTCCTCAATAGGTAACGCGTTATCTTTCTGGAAGTATAACCTTGCGATAACTGCATACCAAGTCTCGGGCAATTCAAATCGTAAAGCCCCAAGGACAGCATAGTCTTAGGCATCATCAAATCTCTCATGACTGGGCCATTTCCTTTTCTGACGGACCAAACTCTGAGCGCACCAACAAACGCAAGTAGTTGTCTCGATCTACAGCACCGCGATCGCTACGATCCCTCAGTGAAACCCAAACCATAATTGACACCGAAGCAGGCATCGTGAACAACGCGGGATAGTCATAAGGGAAAAGCGCCTCGGCGTTACCCAGTAGAGACACCCAAACCTGTGGTCCCAACACAATGAGGACAATTGAAGAAATCAGGCCTACCCCGGCACCATACATAGCACCCCGAGTGGTAAAATCCTTCCAGAACAGCGAAAGAAAAAGAATAGGGAAGGTCACTGACGCCGAAACCACCATAGGTATCGTCGCGATAAACGCAATGTTTTCATGTTGGAAAGCAATACCCAATGAGACCGCGGCGAAACCTATGAGCAAAACGCTGATACGGGTTAGTCGCAGCTCTGTCTTTGGGTCGGGCTTCCCTTTCTTAAGCACCTCCGCGTACACGTCGTGAGAAATGGCCGCTGCACCCGAGAGGGTCAGCCCAGCAACCACCGCCAAAATGGTTGCAAAACACACCGCCGACATAAACCCCGTCAAAATATCACCACCCATGGCGGTCGCCACGTGGATCGCAGCCATGTTACTACCACCAATAAGCTTGCCTTGCTCGTTGAGAAACTCCGGATTTCCAGCAACATAGGCTATGGAGCCGAACCCGAGTACTAGCAGTGCGATATAAAAATATCCAATAAACAACGACGCGTAGTAAGCAGATAGTTTGGCTTGGCGCATATCAGGAACCGTGAACAAGCGCATTAAAATATGTGGTAGACCTACGGTGCCAAACAACATCGAAACCTGAATAGTCAATATTTGTACAGGATCGTCAAAGATCGAGCCAGCACGCAATATGCCTTCACCGCTGGGATGATTTACTGCTGCCTTGCCTAGTAAATTAGAAAAACTGAACCCAGAATCTGCCAACAGTAACGCAGCTATTAACGTGACCCCTGTAAGCAACAGGCCTGCCTTGATAATCTGCACCCATGTCGTAGCCAACATGCCACCAAAAGCAACGTAGGCAAGCACGAGCACGCTAACGAGCAGAAGAGCCCATTCATAAGGCAGCCCAAACAGGAACTGAATGAGTGTGCCCGCCCCGACCATTTGTGCAATGAGGTACATAATGACAATCAAAATAGTGCTAAACGCTGTGACGAGTCGTATGGGGTCGCGATCGAGCCGCTGAGAAATAACATCGATAAAGGTAAAGTTGCCAAGATTGCGGACACGCTTAGCAAACAAAAACATGAACACGGGCCAAGCACCAAAGGCGCCTAAAGACAAAATCAATCCGTCAAAGCCCCCTACATACATCAAGCCTGTGATACCCAAAAAAGATGCTGCAGACATAAAATCGCCAGCAATAGCGAGACCATTTTGAGCGCCTGTTATTTGACCGCCGGCGTTATAAAAAGTTGAGCTGGTTTTTGTTGATTTTGCAGCCCACCAAGTCACGTAAAGGGTGAAGGCAACGAATAGCAGAAACATACCAATGGCAATAGGGTTTACCGCTTGACGTCCAGACGCCCCTTCGATAGCACCAGCAGCCACTATAAAATCAGACCAGAGAAGCAGCGCAATCCCCGGCGTTACTTGAAATATTAAGCGCTGCATTATCGCGCCTCCCGACGAGACAGCATCAGAAAAATGGTCTCCAGAACAATAAACGTTAAAACGAGAACAACAAACATAAGCAGCGAACCGGTCAAACGAGATTCACCCAAATAGCCACCCAAACCTTCGCCCCAACTCGTCCAGTTGAGCGTAAAAGAAAAATAAAGCACCAGGTGGATCCCAGTAAACAACAGTCGCTGTCGAGTCTTGCGGTGCACCGCTTCAATATTGGCGTCTGTCATTCTTGACCTCTTATTTTTATGGCGTCCAAAACATTGCTACCACTAACTGCTGCCACTAATTGGTGCTCACCCCACTTCAAGCTCCAGACCAACGTTTATCAAAATCAATATGAACGCGCTCAGAAATAGGGTGAGCCTGACAGGTGAGGATCATACCCCGCGCGATTTCATCGGCCGTTAAACCTCGCTGAATATCCATTTCAACCTCGCCCTCAACCAACAACGCTTTGCAGGTTGAGCACACGCCCCCTTTACACGCGAAGGGCAAATCAAGTCCTAAATTCAAACCTGCGTCCAATAAATTTTCACCATCTGCCGCAATGCGCACTTGGCTAGCGCGCCCATCGTTAACCAAAGTGACATCGCACATTTTTCCAGAAAAAGCCTCTGCACGAGCATGGTGCTTAGCCACACGCTCTGCCGCATCCTCGGCAGAACTTCCAAAAAGCTCGTACTGGATTTTATCTTCAGGAATTCCGCTATCTCGCAGGCCCCTGGATACCTCAGAAATCATGGACTCCGGACCACACAGGAAAAATCCGTCGAAGCCCTTGAGATTGAGTACTCGGCGGCTCAGCTCGGCCCCTTTGTGATTATCAATACGACCATTGAGCACTGGTGCGTCCTGTGTTTCCCGACTCAATATATTGATCCAGTTAAAACGTGCCAGATACTGATTTTTCAGGAAAGATAATTGCTGACGAAACATAATGCTGGAAGAACGCTGATTACCGTACAGTAAAGTCGCTGTCGCCTTTGGATCTGCTTCTAATGCTGCTGTAAGCATGGACATAATCGGAGTGATACCCGAGCCAGCAGCAATAAATAAATAATTAGTATCAATAGCCTCAGCCGTTGGCAGCCCAAAACTTCCTTGGGGAGCCATGACCTCGAGAGTCATGCCACACTGCAGGTGATCGTTGGCAAAATTACTGAAGACCCCATTATCAACGCGCTTAATTGCAACCGTCAGCTGTTGGGAGGACGGTGGTGCACAAATGGAGTAAGCCCGACTAACGGGAACATCATCGATAGTTGTCCTAAGAGTCAGGTATTGTCCCGGTTGAAAAGCAAATACGTCTTGCAAATGCGCGGGGACGTCAAAACACAGACAGACCGCATGGGCAGTTTCGGGAACTACGCTGGCGACCTTTAAGGGATGAAATATTGAGCTAGACATATCAGATCGCCTTAAAAACGTCGAAAGGCTCATGGCAAGCAACACATCGAAAAAGTGATTTGCAGGCTGTTGATCCGAACTCACTAATAACTTCGGTGTTGACGCTACCGCATTGAGGACATGCAATACCGCCCTCTTGTGGTGACGCCACGCCATAAGCGGTCATTTTTCGCCGCGCCTCGGGGGTTAGCCACGCTGTAGTCCATGCCGGTGCCAGGCGAGTCTCTACTATTACCTGGTGGTACCCGCCCGCGGTGAGAGCAGCACGAGCGTCCTCTTCCATAATACCTAAAGCCGGGCAACCAATGTAGGTGGGTGTCAGCACCAACTTCACTGCATCACCATCCCGGCGTATATCCTGCAGGACGCCCAGTTCGTACAACGAAATCACAGGGATCTCTGGATCCATTACGCTGTCAAGCAACTCCCAAATATCGCCCACTGAGGACTCCTGGCGACGACGGCGACGCGCTAATTCCTCAATCGGCAAGAGAGGAATGCAATCTGCTGTGACGCTGGTCACTTTTGACTCACCACTGTAAACCCGGATAAGCGCGCTGCATAAACTGCATTTCAGCGAGTAAGAATCCGAGGTCATCCGTGTGAATCCCCTCCCTACCCCCTGTAACGTTCCCTTGGGCCTTGGGGATCACCAGGGTCGCCGCATGCAGTGTTTCGGTAACGGTATCAAGCCACTCTGAACGTAAACCCTCGGTATTCACTGCGATACCCGCCGCTATTAAGCCATCGAGCAATGCGTCGCACTCAAACATCTCGTCGGTATAAATCCAAAGCTGATCCAAGGCATCTTGGCAGCGCTCGTGACTCTCGGCAGTGCCATCCCCCAGACGCAACATCCAATCCCGACTGCGACGCAGGTGATAGCGACTCTCTTTCTCTGCCTTGGCCGCAATCGCCGCCAACTGGCTATCCGCGCTCTTACACAGCGCCTGAGTAAAGGGTAGCGAATAGGCATCATATAAAAACTGGCGACACAAGGTGAAGGCGAAGTCGCCCCGAGGAAGTTCACAAAGCAGCAGATTAGTAAAATCACGAACATCGCGCTGGTAAGCGAAGGTATTCTCAGTCACCTCTCCTCCCATGAGATCGGCCGCATATTGGTAAAACAAGCGCGCCCTTCCCACAAAATCAAGAGCAACATTGGAGAGTGCTATATCTTCCTCAAGAAAGGGGGCTCGGCTCATCCATTCGGACAAACGATGGCCCATAATCAAAGCATCGTCTCCTAGTCGCACAACATAACGCGTCAGCGGATCATGCAACTTCATAGACTGTCGATCCCCTCTGGTAGCTCATACATCGCAGCATGGCGATAAGGCTTATCATCTAAAGGGTCGTAAAAGCTGTCGCAATCGCTCTCTTGGGACGCCGTAATATCTCTTGAGGCGACCACCCAAATACTGATGCCTTCACCGCGACGCGTGTAAACATCCCGCGCATACTCGAGGGCTTGGTGAGGATCATCGGCGTGTAAGCTGCCAACATGCTTATGATCTAATCCGCGGCTTGAGCGAATGAATACCTCGTAAAGCTGAAGTTGCTCAGACACCTATACCTCCTTATGCCACTTCCGCCGGAACAGCACGACGCTTGGCCTCATAGGCGGCCATAGCTTCACGGACCCAGGCACCCTCTTTATGGGCACTTACATGATGCGCCAGACGCTGACGATTGCAGGGACCGTTGCCCGAGACAACCCGCTGAAATTCCTCCCAATCAATTGCACCGAAGTCGTAATGCTCCCGCTGCTCATTCCAAACAAGATCGGGGTCTGGAACTGCAAGCCCAATAGCCTGCGCCTGCTGCACCGCCTGATCAACAAATTGCTGGCGCAGCTCGTCGTTACTGCGACGTTTGATTTTCCATTTCATGGATTGGGCCGAGTGCGCAGACTCCGCATCATGGGGACCAAACATCATTAGAGAAGGCCACCACCAACGGTTCAAGGCGTCCTGCGCCATTTCACGCTGAAGCTCAGCACCCTGCATGAGGGTCATCATGATGTTGTATCCCTGGCGTTGGTGAAAACTCTCCTCCTTGCAAATTTTGACCATGGCGCGGGCATAAGGTCCGTAGGATGTATTCTGCAGGGAGACCTGATTGACGATCGCTGCACTGTCGACGAGCCACCCGATGGCGCCAATGTCAGCCCAGGTGAGCGAAGGGTAATTAAAAATCGACGCGTATTTACTCGCGCCGGTGTGCAATCGATCGATGAGTTCATCCCGAGTAATACCCAAAGTTTCAGCGGCGGCGTAGAGGTAAAGACCGTGCCCAGCTTCGTCTTGAACCTTGGCCATCAAAATAGCTTTACGCTCCAAGGTGGGGGCACGAGAAATCCAGTTCCCCTCGGGCTGCTCGCCAATCACCTCCGAGTGCGCATGCTGGGATATTTGACGAATCAAATTCTGACGATACTTTTCTGGCATCCAGTCTTTGGGCTCAACCTTTTCCTCGGCATCGACCCTAGATTGAAATTTCTGTTCATTACCTACCAAAGACATACGGTCTTTCATGCTAAACACCTACATTCTGTCGTTTTAAACACGTTCAATAATCAGGGCTATACCCTGTCCAACACCAATGCACATGGTGCACAAGGCGAAGCGTCCATTGCTGCGCTGTAACTGATAGGCCGCTGTGGTGACCAACCTCGCACCACTCATACCTAGGGGGTGCCCCAGCGCGATGGCACCACCATTGGGATTAACGTGCTCAGCATCGTCGGCTAATCCTAGAGATCGGGTTACCGCCAGTGCCTGAGCCGCAAAAGCTTCATTGAGTTCGATTACATCCATATCTGCAAGCTTCAAACCAGCTTGGGCGAGCACCTTTAAAGTAGCCTCGTAAGGACCATGCCCCATAATTCGCGGTTCAAGACCTGAGGTCGCCATTGCCACAACACGGGCAAGGGGCTCCAGTCCCTGTGCCGATGCCGCGGCCTCAGACGCAAGCAGCAAGGCGCAGGCGCCATCGTTGACGCTAGAGGCATTACCCGCCGTTACCGTGCCGCCCTCTCGAAAAGGAGCCGGCAAGCTAGCCAAACGCTCTAATGACGTGTCCTTTCTAGGGCTTTCATCTAAGGTTACTTTCAGAGAATCGCCTTTACGCTGGGGAATCGATACCAATGTGATTTCCTCTCCCAGCCGCCCTTCATCTTGAGCTGCGACAGCCTTTTGTTGGGAGCGTAAGGCAAAGGCATCTTGATCTGCCCTCGATATTTCAAATTGTATAGCGAGATTCTCAGCCGTTTCAGGCATTGAGTCTGTGCCCCAGCGTTTTTTAAAGACCGGATTCACAAAGCGCCAACCAATGGTTGTATCGTAGGTCTGCACGTTACGATCGAATGCTGAATTCGCTTTACTCGTTACATAGGGTGCACGACTCATTGACTCGACGCCGCCAGCGATCGCCAAACTGACCTCGCCGCTCTTGATGGCGCGAGCCGCAGAACCCACAGCATCTAAGCCAGAACCGCACAAACGATTTAGCGTGACAGCAGGCACTTGCTCTGGCATGCCCGCTAACAGTGCACTCATGCGCCCCACATTTCTGTTGTCTTCTCCCGCCTGATTAGCGCAACCCATCCAAATGTCGTCAACCGCCAACCAATCAGTATTGGGATTACGTTTCATAAGCGCAGCGATAGGTATAGCGCCCAAGTCATCAGTACGGACAGCTGATAAACCACCGCCATAGCGCCCGATTGGAGTGCGGACAGCGTCACAAATATAGGCCTCAGTCATTAGCTACCTCTGCGGAATCTGGCCGAACAATTTCATCACCAATCGTCGTAGAGTTACCACGAAACTGCGCAATACAATCGCCCGCCTCGTTGGTCACTGTGACGTCGTAAATACCCGAGCGCTTACCCTGATGCACAACCAATGCCGTGGCCATTAACTGTTCATCTAAATGTGCAGGCCTCAAAAAATCAATGCGAGCGCCCGACGCGACCGTGACAAGATTTCGGCTGTTGCAGGCATAAGCAAACGCACTGTCGGCCAATGTAAAAAGGAAGCCGCCATGGCATATACCGTGACCATTAACCATATCGCCATTTACCGTCATGACCATTTGGGCACTGCCCAGATCAACACTAACAAGCTCCATACCCAGCGCCTGACAAGCTCGATCACTTTGCCACATTGCTGCCGCGACGGCAGAGACTGTGACAGCTGCGCTAGCGTCGCTACTCACTGGCCTTTGTACTCCGGCTGCCGCTTCTCCAGAAAGGCCTTCACCCCTTCCGCATAGTCATCTGTAAACCCCGCAGTGCTCATCAAGGCTTTTTCAAGCTCCAGCTGCTCATCAAGCGTGTTGGTCGTGGATGCCGAAAACGCTTGCTTGGTAAACGCAAAACCTCGAGTGGGTTGGGTAGCCAGGTGCTCCGCGAGGGTCATGACTGTATCCATCAACTTGGCGTCTTCTATAACCTCCCAGATGAGCCCCCATTCCTTCGCTTGCTGGGCCGTAACTTTAGGCATGAGCATCGCCATACCCTTGGCGCGGGCCATACCGATCATTCTAGGAAGGTGCCAGCTTCCCCCCGAATCAGGTATCAGCCCCAGCATCGCAAAAGACTCAACGAACTTGGCCGATTCGGCAGCAAAGACCAAGTCACACGCTAGGGCCAAATTTGCCCCAGCGCCAGCGGCTACACCGTTCACAGCGCAAATGACCGGTTTTTCCATGCCGGTAATACGACGGATAAGGGGATTATAAAATTGATCTACCGACTCACCCAGGTCAACACGCTCCCCGGGTGCCACGTTGCGGTCGTTTAAATCCTGTCCCGCGCAGAAACCTCGCCCGGCGCCAGTGATTACTACTGCCCGAATGGCACGATCATCTGCAGCAGCTTCTAAAACCTCCGCTACCTCGGCATGCATAGCTGCCGTAAAACTGTTTAGGCTTTCAGGTCTGTTCAATGTGAGACACGCCACACCGCGCGCCACTGCATATTTTATATGCTTATAGGGCATCGCTCACGCCTCCAGCCGCTCAACCAAGGTGAGGATGTCGTACACCGCAACCGCGCCGCCGTTTTGATTAGTGACCTCAACAGCCCAAACAACGACGCCATTAGGTTTCTCGTCGCCCCGCTGCGCTTTTTTAATTTTGCGTTTAACCGTGAGCTTACATTGAATGGTCGTGCCCGCAGGCACTGGCTCAACAAAACGCAAGTTCTCGAGGCCATAATTTGCAATAACCGGGCCTGGCGCCGGGTGTACGAACATGCCCGCCGCTGCAGAAATTACAAAGTAGCCGTGGGCAACCCGCTGACCAAAGAAAGAATCCTTCGCCGCGATTTCATCGAAATGCGCATAAAAGTGGTCGCCACTGACACAGCCAAAGTTAACGATATCAGCCTCAGTTACGGTTCGGCGATGCGTCACCAATGTCTCGCCAATTTGTAGAGCTTCAAAATATTTTTTGAATGGATGAACGTCATCATGAATCTCTTTCGCACCGCGATGGTACTCACGAGTAATCGCCATCATTGTTGTAGGTGAACCTTGAATAGCCGTTCGCTGCATATAGTGCTTAATGGCTCTAGCGCCACCGAGCTCCTCTCCACCCCCCGCGCGCCCGGGCCCACCATGAATCAAATTGGCCAGCGGTGCACCGTGACCCGTTGACTCGCCGGCACAATCATTATTTATGATGAGCATTCGTCCATGCCAAGCTCCGGCACCCAAAACCATGGCCCTGGCCTCTTGGTCGTCTGCAGTAAATATAGAGCCAACCAGAGAGCCCTTGCCCATTCTTGCCAGCTCAACGGCCTCATCGAGTGAGTGATAAGGCATCAGTGTTGCGACTGGACCAAATGCCTCAACACTGTGCACCGCCGATGACGTTAAAGGTTGATCGCATCGCAACAGCGTTGCCGGATAAAACGCTCCAGAGTTATGGGTTAACCCCGCAAGCGTCATATTTCTGTCGCCCCCCGCAATAATGGTGGCTTCTTCGCACAGCATCTCGACCTTCGCACCAACATCTCTCGCCTGGTCGGCACTAACCAAGGCGCCTAAACGCACCTGCTCCAGTGCGGGGTCTCCAGGAATTATCTTGGCAAGTCGGGATTTCAGTGCTTCCGAAACTTTCTCGATAAGTGCCTGTGGAACGATGATGCGCCGAATAGCCGTGCACTTCTGCCCCGCCTTTGCGGTCATCTCTCGCACCACCTCTTTTACAAACAGCTGAAATTCCGGGTCCTCTTCGTTTACCGACTCACCCAGAATCGCACAATTCAATGAATCTGCCTCCATGGTAAAAGGCACGCTATTCGCCAGCAGAGTGGGATGATTTTTCAGCGCCTGCCCGGTGTTTGCAGAACCGGTGAACGTGACCACATCTTGTTCGCTAAGCTGGTCCAACAAGTCACCGACACTGCCGCACACAAGCTGTATCGCTCCCTCGGGGAGCAAACCTATTCTAATGATTTCTTCGACGACAGCCTTCGTTAAATACGCCGTGGGTGTTGCTGGTTTAACTATTACAGGCATACCCGCAAGGATGCTGGGCGCCATCTTCTCGAGCATACCCCAGACAGGAAAGTTGTAGGCATTGATATGGACCGCAACCCCCGGTTTGGAGGTCAAGATGTGCCGGCCCACAAACGACCCATTTTTTGAAAGCGCCTCCATATCCCCCTCTAGCAAGACAGAGTCGTTGGGAAACTCTCTAGTAACCAGACTGGCGTAACTCAATACGGTGCCAAAGCCACCCTCAATATCAGGCCAGGCATCGGCGCGAGTAGTACCCGTCTTGAAGGACAGCTCATAAAAGTTTTCTTTCATCGCCATGAGCTGCTTGGCCGTTTCTTTGAGGGCGGCGGCCCGCTCGTGGAACGTCATGGCTCGTAGGGCACTGCCTCCCTGCTGACGCCCATACCTTGCCACTTTACCCATGTCCAGACCCGTCGCGTCGACAGTGCAGATCGGCTCACCTGTGACCGCGTCGACAACAGACCTGCCCTCTCCTACACCCGAGACCCAGGCTCCCATGACGTAACTTTCTAGCTTCATGATGCAGACGACGCTCCTACGCAACGTATCCTAGATATGATACACAAATTCTATAATACATCAAAGTTATGTAATATTTATTAGCCGCACTCGCGGGGTAAGCTGGGACTGCCCAATTAAGATCGCCCATTTTAGTAAGCAACATCGGGAGCTATGTACGTGGCCTACACGGAACTTCCGCTAAATACGATCAGCATCTGGCTGCGCTGTATGAATTGAATCACTACTTTAAAGTTGGCAGTTTTTTCGAGTTTTATGCTAGCCATTGACGGAAAAGCGCAACACGTCAGTAAAGTCTGGGGCTCAAGCGGGGAAAGCACCCTCAGAAGTGGGCGTAAAATGATACGAAATAATGTGTGTTTATGTATTTTTGTGGCATATCTGCTCTGGCGGGCAAAATTCACTTTCTTCGCGTTATAACTGCGGGCATTATCCGTACTGTAACTAGACAAAATAAAAACATAATGGCTTTGGTGGGCAACAACCCCAACCGCTCACCCTCATAATTGGAGCATCCCATGAAAATGAATTTTTCCCGACTGTTTTCTAAGACACCACTGGCCCTAGCCTGCGCCGCCACGTGCTTTACTGGTGTCATCTCTGCTCAGGAAGCTGGACAACTGGAAGAGGTAATCGTTACAGCGACAAAGCGAGCGCAATCGCTGCAAGAGGTCGGCATGTCAATCTCTGTACTGTCTGAGCAGTCCATTGAAGAAATGGGCATCGATAGCTACCTCGATTTTGCGGTTCGCATTCCCAACTTGGGTACGGCTTTTCAATCTGATGGCCGCTTCGACGCTAATTCACCGTCACTTCGCGGCGTCTTTGGCAGCGGTGATAAGTCGTCGTCTGCAACGACAGGCATTTACATTGATGATGTCCCCGTAACCTCAGCTCTACAGCCACGGGTTCTCGATCTAGAACGAATCGAAGTCCTCAGAGGCCCTCAGGGATCTTTATACGGCGCGCGCTCCATGGGCGGCACTATTCGTCTCATCACTCAGCAGCCCAGCTTGGACGAGAGCTCAGGCTCTATTCACACCACGGTCTCTTCGGTAGCCGATGGCGGAGAAAACTACGCCTTTGACGGCAATATCAATATCCCACTTATCGAAGATAAACTGGGCCTGCGCGTCGCGGCTTACTACGGATCTATCTCAGGTATTTATGATCGCGTTTATGAGCCCAATTGGTTGAATTACCAAACTGGGGAGACAGTACAGGGCACAACCCCCGCATTTGATAGGAATGAAGACGTCGATGATGAAGACTACTACGGCACGCAAATTGCCATGAAGTGGATGCCCACCGACAATCTATCGATTACGCCCAAATTCATGTACCAAAAAATCAAAGCTGATGGCCTACCCTTTGCCGACGTCGATGCCGAAAATATGGAGACACGACGTTTTTTCGACTCGGACGAACCGGGTGAAGACGAGTGGTGGATGGGCAGTGTTGTTATCAATTGGTCTATCAGTGCCGGCGACATCACTTCTACCACTGCCATTTACGAGCGAGAAACCTCTGAATTTGAAGAAGAGCATACATTCCTAGACTTTATTTATGGGGCTGCTGTCGGGATTCCCATCACCCCGCTGGAATCGGTTCTGGAAACGACATCTGAATATGAAAATGTTACTCATGAAACTCGGTATACAAGCAACCTTGATGGGCGCTTGAACTACACCGTAGGCTTTTTCTATGGTGACAGCGAGTTCACTCGAGGCTACCCGCCAGCACTTCAGCCTGGGGCCAATGCTGCACTTGATAGCGCGCTTGGCATACCGGCCCCCGGAACAGCCGGAATTGTTCCGGGTGATCTCATTTTCATCACCAGCCAACCCGAACAAGTCGAGGAGCTCGCACTGTTCGGAGAATTCACCTTTGACCTCACCGACCGTCTTGCTTTGACTGCAGGTGGGCGCTGGTACGATACAGAAGTTTCGTATAACGCGAACTCCGACGGCTTTGCCAACGGTGGGCCCAGTGAGTTCTCGGGGGTTCAAAGCGAGAGTGGCTTCAACCCAAAAGTGATGGCTTCTTTCGATGCCACCGATGAACTTAATTTTTATGCCAGCGCATCAAAAGGCTTCCGCATTGGTGGTGTTAACGGGCAAGTCTCTCCCACACTCTGCGGAGACGAACTCGATCGCGTAGGCCTCGATCCAGATTCATTGCGCACGTACGACTCCGACAGCCTGTGGAGCTACGAAGTCGGCGTGAAGTCTAGACTGGCCGATAATCGTCTATCTCTCAATGCAGCCGCGTTCTTTATCGATTGGAGTGACTCTCTGCAAGTTCAGCGACTCGCGTGTGGATTCCAAGTAGACGCCAACGTTGGCGACGTCGAAAGTAAGGGTTTTGAAGTCGAACTCTCAGCCGCCCCCATTGAAGGTCTCACAATAGATGTGGGCGTTGGCTATACCGACACCGAAGTCGCTAGCGCCTCGGGTGATGGCTTCCCAGGTTACGCTGAGGGTCAGGCACTGCATGGTGTTCCCGACTGGACCGGCACGGGTTCAGCGCAATACGTCTTCCCAGCCTTCAGCGGATGGGATGGTCGACTCAGGGCAGATGCTAACTACTACGGAGATAGTACGAGCTTCAATAATGGTGCAATCGTTGACAGAGATAGCTGGTCAGCACTTAACCTACGAGCAGGTGTTCTCAACGAGAGCTGGGATGTCACCCTGTTCGCTGACAACGTCACCGATGAGCGAGCGAACCTTGCTGACAACCGTTCGATCGCAGCCGAGATGCCGGGACGTCCGAGAATTGTGACGAACCGACCGCGCACGATTGGTTTGGAGGCACGTTACCGATTTTAAGCGGCTCACGCTGGGAATAAAAAGGCGCCCCTAAGGGCGCCTTTTTTTCGAAAAAAATTCGTCTCAGTAAAAACTTCCAAACAGAGAATTGCTGCGCTAACCCAAAGCACAAACTCTTGCTGCTCGTATCGCGACTCATAAAAACTCAAACCCAAGCAGCACACCTGGCAATTCAACAACCTTCTAAAAGCCACTGCACTTTCAAGGGCATGGGGGCACACTGCATTTAAGTTTTCTCAGGTTATTAACGACATATTCAATTCCCGTTCAGCAAGTATCACCCGACCCAAATTCTGATTAGCGATTATCCAAGACACGCTTTGCCTTGCCCTCTGAACGAGGTATGCCACCAACATCATGGACTTTGAGTGCGCAACTGATTCCAACGTAAGACTTAATTTGAGTTACTAATTCGTTGCTTTGAACCGCAACCTCATCAGCAACGGCGCCCAAACACTTTTCTACATGCAATCGAACGGCATCCATATTTCCACTCTTTGATAACTCAAGCTGGTAATGGGGCGCTAGAGTGGGGAATTTCAGCAATATTTCTTCAATCTGCGTGGGAAATACATTGACGCCTCGGATGATCAACATATCGTCGGTGCGTCCCGTGATCTTCGCCATTCGGCGCATCACACACTCGCTACCGGGCAATAAGCGCGTAAGGTCGCGGGTTCGGTAGCGGATAACTGGAAAAGCTTGCTTGGTGAGGCTGGTAAACACCAGCTCCCCTTGCTCTCCGTCCTGCAGTACCTCCCCAGTATCAGGATCGATGATTTCTGGTAGGAAATGGTCCTCCCAAATTGTGGGGCCATCCTTACTGCCTACAAACTCCTGCGCAACACCTGGACCCATCACCTCGGAAAGGCCGTAGATATCTGTCGCGTCTATGCCGCAACGCGTTTCGATCGCCTGTCGCATAGCGTTCGTCCAGGGCTCGGCACCAAAGATCCCAAGACGCAAGTTTAGCTCTCGGGGGTCGACACCTTGGCGGTCTAGCTCATCGGCAATATTGAGCATGTACGACGGCGTAACCATGATGATGTCGGTTTGAAAGTCTTGTAAAAGCTGGACCTGCTTTTCTGTTTGACCACCCGACATCGGGATGACGGTACAACCTAATTTCTCAGCACCGTAGTGTGCGCCCAACCCTCCAGTAAAAAGACCATATCCGTAAGCTATTTGAACACGATCACCTGATCGGCCCCCAGCAGCCTCAATAGACCTTGCGACACAGGTCGCCCAATGCTCAATATCTGCCTTTGTGTAGCCAACAACTGTCGGCTTTCCTGTCGTCCCACTCGAGGCATGAATACGAGTCACCTGCTCCATGGGTACGCTAAATAAACCAAATGGATATTGGCTGCGGAGATCCTCCTTGGTCGTAAATGGGAACTTTTTTAAATCTTCCAATGAAGCAAGGTCAGAAGGATGAACACCCGCCTCGGCAAATTTTGCACGGTAATGTGGCGAGTTTTCATAAACATGCGTTAATGTCTGCCGCAGCCGCTTAATCTGCATCGTTTGCAGGGCATCATTGGACAGCTGCCTAACATCACTGAGACTGGTTAAGAATTCCTGCACAGCGCGTGTTACCCGTGTGGCGATGTTTTCAGAGGCTGATAAAGTAATACAGTCAGCAAAGAAATTGCAATATTTTTGTATCGAATTTAAGTTCCTGCATAGTCAACATTGAGGAGGCAGCTTGAGCATCTCTAAACAGCTCCAACCGATCATCAACGCATTTAGTGAACGACAACCAATGCGGGCGAAGTCGCTGATCATCACACTGTTTGGTGACGTCATTTCACAACACGGTGGAGAAATTTGGCTGGGCAGTATCGCGAAATCAGTTGAGGCTTTAGGCGTCAATGATCGCCTGGTGAGAACCTCTATTTTCAGGCTGGCTAAAGAAGGTTGGCTGGAAGTGGAGCGAGAAGGCCGTAAGAGCTTTTACGGTTTTACCCGCAGTGGCAGTAAAGAATATCAACGCGCAGCGCAGCGCATCTACAGTGCTGGCGGAGATAGTTGGCATGGCACTTGGCAGCTGCTCGTACCCACAAATTTACCTGAACACATGCGCGATAATTTCAAGCGCAGCTTAAATTGGCTGGGCTTTCGCGCGATTAGTAATGGTACCTTCGCGCGCCCAGGCGGAGACGAGGAATCGATTCGTGACCTACTCGACGAATTTGACCTGAATAGCGGCGTGGTCGTCATGGAAGCAAAAACCTCATCACTAACCACACCAAAAGAGTGGCGCGAGCTTGTTAGCGAGCACTGGCAACTGCGGAATCTTGAGGATGAGTACCGCCAAATTATCGGATTATTCAGTCCCCTGAAAAAGGCCCTCGATAAAGGCAAGGTACCCACCCCACTAGAAGCCTTTCAGGCACGACTGCTGCTCATTCACGAATACCGCCGCATTCTTCTCAGAGATACCCCGCTGCCCACGGACCTTCTTCCAAACCGTTGGCAGGGCACAGTAGCCCGACAGCTTGCGCAGGCTTTGTATCGAGATCTGGCCAAACCTTCTACAAGCTACATTCAAACTGAGCTTGTGAACCGTCAGGGACGGCTCCCGGAATCAGAATACTATTTCTATCAGCGGTTTGGGGGCATTAGTAAAAGCCTGTAACGCCCAGAAACTGGCGTAACCCTCGGAAAAAGCACGGAGGTCAATCTTACAATTCCTGTTTATTGTTTGCGCTTGCACCGTCGCTTAGACCTGCCGATTACTCCTCAGCTGCAACGTCATATCTTTTTCAGCAGTCGGATCATCGGCTACCGTATTACGAAGCGTTCCAATCGAAGGGCAGGTAACTTCTACGACATCACCGGGCGCCAGATACCTAGGTGGGTCAAACCGAGCACCCGCACCATTTGGCGTACCTGTTGAGATCATATCTCCCGGTTGCAACGTATAAAAAATTGATAAGTAGCTCACCAAATAATCAAAAGGAAACATCAGATTGGCCGTTGTGTCCTGCTGCCGTAACTCTCCGTTCACCCGCGTCTCTAGAGCTAGTTCGGCGTGATTACCCACCTCAGCAGCGTCTACCAGCCAAGGCCCAATCGCCCCCGAGCAGGGAAAGTTTTTGCCCTGAGTGACATTGAACTTGGCATGACGCACCCAGTCACGAATCGTACCCTCATTCATCAGGGTGTAACCCGCCACATGCTCCATGGCCTTGTCTTGCGGTATGCGATGCCCCGCTTTACCAATCACCATCACAATCTCTCCCTCGTAATCAAGCTGAGGACTCTCTGGTGGCCGCCAAAGGCTCTGTCCACTGCCGGTGAAGGATTCTTGCCCTCTCATGAACAGGCTTGGCCATTCAGGATCAGGCGTCTGATCTTTGTATTCGGCATTACGATTCGCGTAGTTCACACCAATGCAAATAATTTTTGGGCCACAAACCACAGGTGGCAGCAATATCACGTCGCCAACCGCCACATCAGGTGAATGCAGATCAGCCAGATCAGCAAGGGAGGCAATAGCTTTGCCGCTCGTCAGCCTTTCCAAAACCGAACCGCCCTCACGCGCCCCCAAATCGACAATACCTTCTCCGTCCGTGGTCACTCCCCAAGAAGTCTTATCACCAACCCTAAAACTTACCGCTCGAATCGTCATTTTTAAATCACCGGATTTTTAATGGTTTCCATTGGTACAGGAAAGCTCTTTCTCTCTTCAGCAATTCGCTCAAACCAAACTCGCCGAAATTGCGCCAAGGCATTATCACTGGCTAAACCACGCGGCTGAAAATCACCATGTGCTTCCAAGAGCTGCTGCTGAGCCTCGATAATTACTTTATCTTCAAAAAAGCCATCGAACATCGCCGCTTTAAGCGTCTCCCCCGCGTCGTTGTCACCCTTGCGGAAATTCCGTAGATACTCCCAGAAAAAATGCGAAGAGTTTCTTGTTTCAGGCGTCATATATTGGCAGTTGCGAAACTCCAGTAATTCGGGCTGCTGCGCGTCTTGATCCCAGCCTTCAGGCCCAAATTGAGTGTCCATGAGAAAAATACCCGGGGTGTACATGCGGACAAAGTTTCGGCGGTCTACAATCCTATCAACAGGCCACGGCGTAATTTTTTGCAAATATGGCGGTTGCTCACTCCCCCGGTGCCAACGCTCGAACTCGAAGCCGTTATCGAGCTTGTCTACTTGCTGAGCCGACTCCGTTGCATAATCTTCCGATCCCCCAAGGGTCGACGTATGCACGAAAGCCAAATGCGAAAAGTCGGCAAGGTTATCGACGATGAGCATCCAATTGGCGTCGTAGTGTAAATAACAGCGATTGGGAAGACCGCACCACTGTGGATCGTCCAACGGCTCAAAATGTGGGATGTCGTCTGAATTGGCCTTATGGGCTTCTCCCATCCAGATCCAGAGCATGCCCCCTCGATCAACCAATGGGTAACTGTGCACACGGTGGTTACTACTGATCTTTGCCTGTCCGGGGATTTCAACACATTGACCGGAGGGGTCGTACTTCATCCCGTGATACATACACCGCAAACAATCTCCCTCGATACGGCCCATCGACAGCGGCGCAGATCGGTGACAGCAGCGATTATCTAAAGCCACGTAAACCCCAGATTCATTTTTGTAAATAACAATGGGCTTTTCTAACAAGGTACGAGAAAAGGGCTTACCGTCATCAATTTCACTAGTCCAGGCCGCCGCGTACCAGCAGTTGTACAAAAACCAATCTTCCGCTTCACGCATTTAGTTATAGCCTCCAGTCCTTTTTACCGACATTTTAGTTTGCCTCAGATCTCCCACACCTGTGGGTCATCACACCTAACTAGTAGCAGTGCAATTGAAAACTAACTGTTAATCTAAGTTGTTGGCGCAGATTATAGTAGGTAACATGTTACCCAATAACCCCGCCTTTGCGCCAGTGCTGGAGCTCACAATGCCATCTAACGCCACATACGCTGACAATAAAGCCAGAGCAGCCGGTTATTTGTCGCGCTTCAACTTGAAACCCGCCGGCCACTTTATCAACGGAAAATGGGACACTTCAGAAGGACAAGAGACCTTCTCCAACCTTGATCCCGCCACCAATCAGTCTTTGGGGGAAATCGTTGCAGGCACCGAAGCAGACATGGATCGCGCCTGCGAGGCGGCTGCAAACGCCTTTCCAGAATGGGCAGCTATGCCCGGGGCTGCGCGCAAGAAGTGCCTGCATCATTTTGCTGACCTAATCGAGCAGCGCGCTGACGAAATTGCACTCATTGAGTCTACCGATTGTGGTCAGGCCATTCGATTTATGAAGCAGGCAGCCCTTCGAGGCGCCGCTAACTTTCGCTTTTTTGCAGACAAAGCTCCCGAGGCACGCAACGGTCAATCGTTATTTCAGCCTGATCACACCAACTTCACACTGCGAAGCCCCATTGGACCCGTGGGTATCATCACGCCATGGAACACCCCTTTTATGCTGGCCACCTGGAAAATCGCTCCTGCGCTCGCTGCAGGTTGTACGGTTGTCCATAAACCCGCTGAGCTCAGCCCGCTATCGGCGCAGTTACTCGCCGAAATAAGCGCAGAAGCCGGCATTCCTCCCGGTGTCTGGAATACCGTGCACGGATACGGAGAGACCGTGGGACGACGGCTTTGCGAGCACCCGGCTATCAAAGCTGTTGCACTGGTAGGAGAAACCCGCACAGGAAGCCAAATTTTGCGCCAAGGCGCTGACACCATAAAACGTGTACACCTCGAACTGGGAGGTAAAAACCCTGTCATTGTCTTTGACGATGCCGATTATGATCGGGCATTGGATGCTGTCATTTTTATGATCTACAGTCTCAACGGCCAGCGCTGCACCTCTAGCTCAAGACTGTTCATTCACAACGATATTCGTGAGGAATTTTTGCAAGATGTACGAAAGCGCGTTGAAACTTTGGTCGTCGGCCCACCCTTAGACCCTGCGACAGAGGTAGGCCCACTCATTCATGAAGGGCATCTCGAAAAAGTCATGCACTACCTAAACGCAGCGGTCGAAGATGGCGCTACCGTTGCCGCAGGTGGCAATCGACGCGATGACTTGGGACCGGGCAACTATGTATCACCCACCCTATTCATTGACGCCGATAATAAAATGCGCGTTGCAAGAGAAGAGATTTTTGGACCTGTGCTCACCGCTATCGGCTTTGATACTGAAGAGGAGGTGATCGGCCTCGCGAACGATACAGACTTTGGACTGGCAGGTTATATCTGGACAAAGGACACAGGGCGAGCAATGCGTTTGGCACAACGCATTGAAGCTGGGATGCTCTGGGTAAACTCAGAAAACAACAGGAACCTCCCCTCGCCCTTTGGTGGTATGAAAATGAGTGGCATGGGCCGTGATGGCGGCGACTATAGCTTCGATTTTTATATGGAAACTAAAAATGTTTGTGTCGCCCACGACACCCACAGCATTCCCGTATTAGGACACCATAATTAAGGAACTAGGTTTATGGGTAGTATCGCCTTCGCTGCAAAAATAACCCACGTGCCCTCTATGTACCTGTCGGAAATGGATGGGCCGCATAAGGGATGTCGTGACGCCGCCATCGCAGGGCATCATGAAATTGCGAGGCGCTGTCGTGAGCTGGGCGTGGATACTATTGTGGTGTTTGACACACACTGGCTGGTTAATTCGGGTTACCACATCAATAACGCCCCACACTTTAAGGGGGTATACACCAGCAATGAACTGCCTCACTTCATCAAAAATATGCCCTACGAGTACGCAGGCAACACCGCCTTGGGCGACATTATTGCTGAAGGCTGTAATCAAGCGGGGGTTCACACTCGAGCCCACAGCGATACGACCTTGGCGCTTGAATACGGCACCTTGGTACCCATGCGTTACATGAACCCAGACCAACACTTTAAAGTCGTTTCTATTTCGGCAATGTGCCAGGTTCATGACCTAGAAGAGAGCGGGCGGTTGGGTGCTGCCGTAAGAGCAAGCGTAGAACAGCACTACGACGGTAAAGTTGCCTTGCTGGCATCTGGCTCTCTTTCTCATCGCTTCGCTCAAAATGGCGTATCTGAGCACTACCTGCACCGTGTTTGGTCACCCATGATGGAGCGCTTGGACCGGGAAGTCGTTCAAATGTGGGAACAAGGTGAATGGCACGAGTTTGTCGGCATGCTTCCTGAGTACGCTGAGAAATGTCATGGAGAGGGATTCATGCACGATACGGCGATGCTGCTCGGTGCCCTGGGCTGGGATAGCTATCAGGGCAAAGTCGAAGTATTGACCCCCTATTTTGGCAGCTCAGGAACTGGGCAAATCAATGCCGCCTTTCCACTTCATTAGACCCTAGCAGAGCCCCACCAATATGCCGCACTTTATTGTTGAGTTTTCAAACAACCTTCCCGAAGACGCTCTTGACGTACCCGCTTTACTGGAAACCCTGTCAGAAACTGCGGTCAACACCGGGCTTTTCCCGAAGGCCGGCATCCGGGCAAGAGCTCATCGCGCTGCTTATCAGCGTGTTGGGACAGGGGACACCGCCAATGGCTTTGTGCATGTTGCGATGAATGTTGGTCAGGGTCGTAGCGAAGAGGATCGTAAAAAAGCCGGGGAAATAATTTTTGAAGCGACAAAAAATCACATGGCTGCACTGTTAGAGACGCATAAAATTGCGCTGTCCTTTGAAATGCGAGAAATCGACACCGTAAAGTTCAACTTCAAAAACACCTAAGGATGCCCATGCTAGATTCAAT
>JAQXAF010000026.1 GCA_029253085.1 Luminiphilus sp.
TGATTTTTCGCAAGGTGCTCACTTCGTTGTGTTTTTGTGGCTTGCCATATTTGAGCAGAATTGGGCCCAGCTTAACCAGATTGCGCCACGGCTGGCACCTTCTGAGGGGTTTAAATTGTCGGAGTGATCAAGGTGATTACCTCAGTTTTAACCATCAGGAGCTTGTTATGAAAAACTATTTGGCCGCAACATCTGCTTTAACACTCTCGGCGCTACTCGGTGCTCAACCGGCTGCTGCCCTCGAAACTTCCACAAAACAGGACCTCACTGCGCTGACGACTATTGTTGTCGCTACCGCGGCGGCGGGGCCGATCGGTTTTATCTTGGGGGGTATTGGGGCTGACTGGATGGTCAATCAGGTCGCCGCGGCAGACGAGCTACAGCTGACTGAGCGGGCGCTTGTGAACACCCAGGCTGACTTAGCGTTGGCTTATACCGAGCTGGACAAGGTCAACGCTGACTTGGGAATGGTGCAGGAGGAGCAGCAACGATTTGCGAAACTAGCACTGGAGCAGCTGCAGCTTGAAATGTTGTTTAAAACCAATGACAGCCGATTAACGGCTGGCGGGGAGGATCGCCTCGCCTTATTGGCCGCCTTTTTGAAGCGCAACGAGGATCTTAGCGTGCGTATTGAAGGCTATGCTGATCCCCGAGGTGATTCAGCAAGCAATATGGCGCTGTCTTTAGCCAGAGCGGAGCGCGTGGCACAGCAACTGCTTGCCTCTGGTGTTGCTGCAAATCGAATGACGGTGACGGCTCACGGAGAAAGTCAGGCTCTTGCCAGTGATGGTGATATCGACGCCTACGCTTTGGATCGCCGGGTGCATATCGCCCTCGACCAAGGTGCCGGGCATACGCAGGTGGCAGAAGTGACACTCAGTGGCGCTTGAAAACGACTGACAGGTTGTTGGCGGGCATGGGGATCACCTCGATTAACACTAACTGCCGCGCTGCGGCAGTTAGTGTGACTTGCTCAAGATCTCGAATGCCCCACTCAGAGTTTCGGCTTTTTAGACTGTGATCGAAGGCCGCGTTTGAAGGGGAGGTATGTTCACCCCGTTCCTTAAAAGGGCCGTAGAGGTATAAAACCCCACTGGGAGGGAGAATGCGTTGAGCGCCGTCAAGGAGGGCTTCACAGCACCGCCAGGGCGCAATGTGAATCATATTGATAGCGACGATTGCGCTGATTGCTGGGGTCATGGCTTGTGTCTCTACTGGCCAAGGCTGATCTAAAACATCCAGCAATACCGGATCGCGCAAGTTGGCACTGGGCTCGGCGTGAGACCAGTCATTAATCATATTAAGGCTGTCGCGATAACAGTCACTGGGTTGCCAGACCCGGGGGCTGAGTTTGGGTGCAACATAGACAGCGTGCTGCCCCGTGCCACTGGCGATTTCTAGAACAGTGCCGGTGTCGGGAAGGACGTTTTCAAGGACGTCTACGATAAACTGTCGGTTCCGCTCGGCGGCAGGTGATGTCTCTAGGGCCATGAAACTTTCTCCGGGGGTTGTACCTTGGTTCGCATCCCCGCATTATCTAGCGCCCACCTGTACTTCGTACAGGACCTGTTGATTTTTACCGGAGCAAGATTGGCTATGAATGCAGAAAGACAGTACGACGTCGTGGTTTTTGGTGCGTCAGGTTACACCGGCCGTTTGGTCGCAGAATACTTGAATGAGCAGTACCCCAATGCAGAATTTAGCTGGGCCATGGCGGGACGTTCTATTGAAAAACTGACCGCAGTCCGCAGCGAGATGGGTATTTCTGATGCCATTCCACTCATTGCTGTTGATAGTGATGACCCCGCTTCCCTTGAGGCTATGGTCAAGTCTGCAGGTGTTGTGATTACAACCGTGGGTCCTTACCAGCTGTACGGAGAGGAGTTGGTTAAGCAGTGTGCGACACACGGTACGGATTATGTCGATCTCAGTGGTGAGCCCGCTTGGATGCACCATACAATTGCGATGTACAACACGGCAGCAAAAGCCTCGGGCGCTCGTATCGTGCATTCCTGCGGCTTCGATTCAATTCCTTTTGATCTGGGGGTATACCACCTTCAGGAGCACGCCAAGGCGGTGACGGGAAACACCGTGAGTCGGGTGAAAGGCCGTGTTCGGGCAATGAATGGCAGTTTCTCGGGAGGCACGATTGCCTCGCTGCGAGCTACGATGACAGCCGCTGCGGCACAGCCTGAAATTATTGCAACATTGATGAACCCCTTTGCGCTGACCGAGGGTTTTGCGGGTCCAACTCAGCCCGATGGTGATCAGCCCCAGTATGACGAGGAGCTAAAGAGCTGGTCTGCGCCTTTTATTATGGCGGCGATTAACACCAAGAACATCCATCGCTCTAATTTTCTGATGGGTCACCCCTACGGCGAAGATTTTGCTTACGACGAAATGATGCTCACCGGAGACGGAGATCAGGGTAAGGCTCTAGCAGATATTGTTGCTAAGGATAAAACTCTGGCCGAGAGTCCACTTAAACCCGGTGAAGGTCCCTCTGCAGAGGAGCGCAAAGCCGGTAACTACGAGGCTATCTTTGTGGCGCAGGGAGCCGCCGGAGAAATATTGATTACCTCGGTAGTGGGCGATCGCGATCCGGGCTACGGCTCGACCTCAAAAATGTTGGCGGAAGCGGCTCTTTGCCTGCTTAATAATCCTGAACTCGGAGAGGGTGGGGTCACGACGCCGGCAGCGGCAATGGCGCAGCCTTTGATCGACCGTTTGCAAGCAAATGCGGGGATCACGTTTAAAGTCGAGTCGCCATGACACAAGGTGCCGGTGCAGCATGGGGTCGCCTAGGCGCCTGCTCACTGGCACTCGTCACGATGCTGGTGGCGTTGCCTGCTGTCAGCGACACACTGTCGGCACGCTGTGATATCTACCCACGGGGCGTGTCCCAAGTCTCTAAGGTTCTACCCTGCCAGTTTTCTCAGCGTCAGGGCTATGTTTCCATTACGCGAAGCGATGGCATTGCCTATCATCTCAGCCCAACGTCTGAGGCGGTAGGAACTTACCTTGATCAAGATGAGCAACCGGTTTATCGCCGGTCAGGGCTGGGTTCTGCAGGCCTTATATTTCAAATGCCTGAACTGAGCGTTTATGTTTACTGGAATGCAGACATAGAGACGATCGATTCTGCCCTCAAGTAGGCAATGGCATCTGATGAGCCCCTGTTCTAATTACTAGAATTCACTGCGCCGGGTATGAAGACCGCACTCCAAGTGCGGTGCCGCTTTGGTGGGGTCGACGCTGGCAGGGCCCGTGGGTAATTTATGTTGGGTCAAATACGCGTCAATATCGGCTTCGCTGCTGTGTAAAAAAGGCGCCAGTTTCAGAATTCCTCGATCATCCCAGCTTGCCGGACGCAACTTGGCCCGAAAGCTTGTTTCCTCCGCGCGAATTCCTGTCAGCCAGATATGAGGTTTTAACGCGCTCATGGCTCTTTCAAAGGGTTCAATTTTTACCAGGTTAGCCAGTTGGGCACGCTGCTCTTCGCTCAAGTCTTCGGTGCCTGCAGCGCCAATCGCATGTAGGCAGCGCAGGGGCGTTAATTTGGGTCGGTAGGTCACAAGGTTCAGGTCGAGCTGCTCGACGAGCTGGCGATTGAATTCTCGCGTGTTGGCAGGGGCAAATCCCGAATCAATCCAGAGGGTGGGAACAAAGGGTCCGAGTTTGTTCACCAGGTGCAGCATCGCAGCAGATTGGGAGCCAAAACTGGTGCTAGTGACGATTTGAAGGTTCTGTGCCAATGCCCATCGCACGATGGTTTCTGGCGAGGCGCCATCAAAGGTCTCATTTAATGCATCCAAGTCCCAAGCCACATTTTTTCTGGCAAACACAGCACTGCTCATAACTTAACCCTAGGCGCTTTGCAGCCAGTAAAGTGGATCGGTTTGTTGGCTTTTAAGCGACGCAGTGGACGCCTCGGGGGCGAGCTCTCTGGCGAGACGAGTGACCTCACCAATGATCACCAGAACAGGACCCTTCTCTAAACAAAGTTCAGCTGCAGCCTCATCAACACGGCCGAGTTGACCGTGCACGACCTGCTGTCTCGGCGTCGTCGCGTTTTGAATGAGGGCAAAGGGCGTCGCAGCTGTGAGGCCTGCCAGCTGTAGGCGCTGAGCGATTGCTTGAAGGTGGGTGAACCCCATATAGATCACCAGTGTTTCTTGCTCCTGAGCTAGTGCCTGCCAGTCAGTTTCGGTTTGCTGTAGGGCCAGATGACCTGTGATGAAGCGCACTGACCGTGCGATGCGACGGTGAGTCAAGGGTATGCCAGTGGCAGCAGCTGTTGCACTGGCGGTCGTTATACCCGGTACAACTTCCACAGGAATGCCGGCCTGGACTAAAGCGAGGGCTTCTTCACCCCCGCGACCAAATAAATAGGGATCGCCGCCTTTCAGCCTGCAGACGGTTAGACCTTGCTCGCCCAGTTCAACTAGGCGTTCGTTAATACTGTCTTGAGGTGTTGGACAGTGTCCTCGGCGCTTTCCAACATCCTCCATTTGAGCATCTCTACGGGCCAAGCTCAGTACTTCCGGGCTGACCAGTTTGTCGTAGAGAACGACATCGGCTTCTTGCAGCCGTTGCAGGCCCTTGAGTGTTAGTAGTGATGCATCTCCAGGGCCGGCGCCGACTAGGGTCACGCGGCCTTGAGGGGAGTGATTTGAATCTAAGGCCGTGGCGATAATGTTGTCTGCAAGTTGGGGCTCGTTGTTGAGGGCGGCTTGCCCGGCAGCACCGCTGAGGTGCCGTTCCCAAAACTGTCTACGGGTACTCACTGTATTGATGACCTGACGTACACGCAGCTGCCATCGATCGGCAAAGTCAGCCAAATGCTCCAGTCCCTGAGGCAGGGCCTGTTCCAATCGGGTGCGAACGAATCGGGCTAAAACCGGAGAACTACCGCCGGTGCCAATGCCGATCTGAATGCGGCCCCGAGAAACAATGGCGGGTATAAAACCTTGGGAAAGTTGCGGTGCGTCCACGACATTTAGGAGCAACCTTTCTGACTCAATCCAGGGCATGAGCGCTTCAGTCCAAGCATTAACTTCAGCAACCACGACTAGGACAAAACGGGTTTTCGGATCCCGATTGCGCTGTTCGGCACGAACACGTTCACCTTGGCTGGGCGTCGATTGCCAGTGGGTGATATCGGCATCACGCTCTTGTAGTAGTCGTGCTTTGGCCTCTGCCGCTTCGCCGGTGCCAATGAGCAAAACCGGGCGTGAGGAAATTTGTAATTGAAAGGGCAGAGGGGCATTCATGCGATTTGCTTCAACGGCTGACTCAACCGGTTTTCAGGCTGATAGTGATGTGGAAAGGGTGAAAGATGGTGAGACTTGAGTTGCTGCCACTCGGCATCAGTGACTTCGAGCACATCAAAACCCACACGAAAGCCATAAGCTAAGCGATCCAGTCCCACCGGACCGACCCCCACCAATGTGCCGGCGTAGCCCTCAGCACGTAGCAAAGCGGCCGCTGAAAAAGCCTTGCCGTCTACAGGGCTGTCAAAGGTAAAGGTGATGATGGACAAACCTGCAGCAGAGTCGGTATCGGTTTTTGTGGGGTCCGAGGGCTGAGGGTGGCTCAAGGAGATCACTTCGCCGTGACTGTTAATGAGTGGCATAGCTGATTTCCTTGAGGTAATCGACACCGATTCGATCGACAAAGCCGACAAAATATTCGCCTTGCTGGCGTTCTGAAAGGTAGGTATTTATCAGTCGTTTGATAAGGGGCAGCACGTCATCGTGGGGGACTGCAGGCCCCAACCGCTTACCTAGCGAGGCACCTTGCTGATCACGTCCACCCAGGGTGATTTGATACCAGGGCTGCCCTTTTTTCTCGACGCCCAAAATGCCAATGTGCGCAATATGATGATGGCCACACGCATTCATACAGCCAGAAATTTTGACCTCTAAAGGACCAATATCGACCTGTTCATCAAGATCATCAAATGTCTCGTGCAAGGCTTCTGCAAGGGATAGCGATGGTGCATTGGCAAGGCTGCAAAAATCGAGGCCGGGGCAGGCAATGCTGTCTGAGATAAGGCCCAGGTTAGGGTGCGCTAAATCATGTGCTGTGAGGGACTGCAGCAACTCGTTGAGATCGCTCTCGGCAACATGGGGCAAAATCAAATTTTGATCATGCGTCGTGCGTATTTCCGAGTGACTGAATCGATCGGCCAAATCAGCGATGACATCCATCTGTTGCGCAGTAACGTCGCCGGGGGCGGTGCCTGGTCGTTTTAGTGAAATAAAGACCGAGCGGTAACCCATGATGCGATGGGGTTTGGTGTTTTGAACATACCATCGCTGAAATTCGGGTGAGCCTTGGTGGCCATCAATCGGATGTGGCTTGAGGTCACAGGAGAAACTGTCGCTCAAATCTTTGAGTGCTTCGGGGCTGATTTTTAACTCGTTGTCATGGTCATTTAGGTAACGGTGGGTTACCGCTTCTCTAAAGGAATCAACGCCCATAGCGTTCACTAAAATTTTGATTCGTGCCTTGTACTTGTTGTCCCTTCTACCGGCGAGGTTATAAACCCGGAGTACTGCCGTTAGCCAGTTTCTCAATTCATCTAACGGTAGATCTGCCAGCAGACGATGTCCTAAAAGCGGTGTCCGCCCCAGCCCGCCGCCAACCCAAAGGTCAAAAGCCAGGCCATGAATCGCGTGTGTTTTGACGCGAATTCCAACGTCATGGACCTCGATTGCCGCGCGATCTTCTTCTGTGGCCACCACTGCGATCTTGAATTTACGGGGTAAATAAGCAAACTCTGGATGAAAGGTAGACCACTGGCGAATGAGCTCACAAACCACTCGAGGGTCAATCGCTTCATCGGGCACCGTTCCTGCCAGGGGATCTGTGGTGGTGTTTCTAACACACGCCCCGCTGGTTTGAATGGCATGCATTTGAACCGTCGCGAGTTCTCCTAGCACCTCAGGTACCTGCTCCAGCGCTAGCCAGTTGAACTGAATATTTTGCCGGGTTGTGAAGTGCCCATAGCCACGGTCATATTGACGGGCAATCTGCGCCAAATGCCGCAGTTGATAGCCGGCCAATGTGCCGTAGGGAATCGCCACGCGGAGCATGGGCGCGTGCTTTTGGATATACAGGCCATTCTGCAGCCGCAGCGGCATGAATTGCTCCTCGGGCAATTCACCTGCCAAGTAACGCGTCATTTGTTCAGAAAACTGACTGACTCTGGCGTCGACAATCGCCTGATCGATAGGGTTGTATTTATACATAGCGCAGCACGGTCGAAATATTTGTCGGAGAACTGTACGCAAACCGAGGTGAAGTTAAAAAGAATATAAAATCATTCATATATTCCTTTAGGTTTTAAGTGGGTGCCTTGCGATCAGCCTTGGCCCCGAATGAAAGCTGACTTTTGGTTTAGGGAAATAGTCGCTTTACTGGGGTTTCGCACCCCCTTTTGTGGTTCTCAACGGATGGCTGTTGCCGCGGTGTGATTCGCCAGCCTCGCCCAATGCGGTGCGTCTAGGGGCGACTGCTTTTTATTGATGCCCGTGCCGATAGGGAAGTTTCTCGCAGAATTCTCGCTAGTGCAGTGGCAACCCCGGGTCGCCGCGGCGGTTCGCGGGCGGGTGTTGTCGGTCAGTGGCCGAACCGCGACCCCTGTGGCTAATAAAGGTAATTCGTAAAGGTAATTCGGCCACAAGTGAATCTAGATTGGCATGTGCTCAAAGAACAGCGATAAACTCCGCGGGGTTATAGCATTCGATTTAGTGGGAGATTAGCCGATGCGTTTGCCAGTCATTGTCAGTATGGGCGGGGTAAATG
>JAQXAF010000067.1 GCA_029253085.1 Luminiphilus sp.
CCACTGACCCCATTGTCAGCGCATCGATATCCTGAAAATTAAAGCTGCTGTTGCGACCAAAATACTCATCGCCAATGTTGCGCCCTCCCAGCACTGCCGCCACACCATCAACAAGAAAAATTTTATTGTGCATACGGTAGTTGAAAGTCGATTTGTTAAAAGCGTAGTTAGGCATTTTCGCAGCCCCCCGATTGCCCATAGGATTGAACAAACGAACCTGCACGTTGGGGTGTGAATTCAGCGTTTGATAAGCTGAATCCCTGCCTGAGTGATAAATATCATCAAGCAAAATACGTACGCGCACTCCGCGATCAGCTGCAGCCAAAACTTCATGACTTAAACTCAGACCGCTTTCGTCGCCTTGCCACAGATAGTATTGTAAATCGAGAGTGACCTGAGCGAGCTCTGCCAAGCCGAGTCGCACCTGCAAGGCCTCTTCTGGATCAGCCAACAACGCCACCCCTGAACCCGCCTGAGATTGCGCCAGCCTTACCAAAGGTGATGCCGGGGGCTCTAAGTCATTAAAATAGCTTTGAGTTTTATCGGGTAATGAAGGAGCCGAAGCACAACCAACTATTGATAACGCCAGTAAAGCCCCCACGATAAATCGAAAGATTGCCGCGGCGGCCACACTATACATTTCTACACGCACCACTGGAGCCTGTTGATGCGAAGGCCGGCGTAAATTGGTCCACGACGGCGCAGTTAAATACCCTCACTTGGATTCAGCGAGCGCCGCCAACGCCGCACCCGTCAGCCGATAGCCCACCCACTCAGACTGTGGCAGCGCACCTAGAGACTTATAAAATTCGATAGCCGGCTTATTCCAATCTAAGACATTCCACTCGAACCTGGCACAGTCATGACCTACAGCAACTTGCGCGAGGTGCCTAAGCAGCGCCTTCCCCGCCCCAGAGCCGCGATGCTTGGGTGAGACGTAAAGGTCCTCGAGAAACAGTCCGTGACGTCCGGTCCAGGTAGAAAAATTAAAAAAGTAGAGTACGAAGCCTATGGCCACACCCTCGCTTCGGCAGATAGCCGACCAAACTTTAGGCGTATCACCAAAAAGCGCTTTTGCTAAATCGTCTTCAGTAGCTTGCACCAAATCAATAGCATGCTCGTACTCGGCCAACTCGCGAATAAAACGCATGATGATGCCAACATCCTCGGGCTTGGCTTGCAAAATCTCGAATACTGGTTTCATTCTTCTCCAACACTCCCGCAGCAAAACTGCTTACACCATCAACAGACCCCAAAGGTCTTCTCGTTAGCTAAGGTTAGACACAAACTTTTAGGGTGGGTTGCCACATTAATATTTTTTGATATTTACTATTGGTTTGTATGAAGAATCCACCGCAGGATCTCCTATGCCCTGTAGCCATATAGAATACTGGTACAGGCTACCGCAGCCTTAGGGGGTTTTCTATCACTGGGACGCCCATTCTGACGAGCACCTTACCCCCATCACCCAAGAGTGTCATTGCCATGCCCAGCCAGCAAACCTGCTCATACTTACTTGCTAACCTCGACCCTGTACTGTGTCCAGACCCTTGGGTTTTTGACCACATCGCTGAGGGCGCACCGTCGAATTTGAACATCGCCACGTTATTTGCGCTCATTCAGGAATCTGAGGGCAGCACGTTGATTCAACGTGCATCAGCAGACACCAACTCCCCGCCCATGAGTCAACCAACGTTCGCAAAAATTACTCTGCAGGTTTGTTCAGACCTTGAGGCAGTGGGCCTTACAGCGGCCGTCGCTCGAGCCCTAACCGACATTAATATGTGCGCAAATGTTGTGGCTGCTGCATTGCACGATCACGTCTTTGTACCTTACGAGCGTAGATTTGAGGCTATTGACTGTTTAAAGGCCCTGTCAGTCTCCGCGCAACAGCTACAACCCAAAGATTAGCAGCGGCGGTTTTTAAAGCCATTCAAAGGGACGTTGGGAATGCAGCGCTCAGCGCTATTGGCAACTTGAGAGAGGGTTCCGCGACCCAAACTGGCTAGCTATTTCTTAGCTAACCGCTTGAGATTTGGAGAAAAATGGTGGGTCGTGCTGGGTTCGAACCAGCGACCAATTGGTTAAAAGCCAACTGCTCTACCGACTGAGCTAACGACCCGAAAAGAATGCGCTATCACTGCGAGGGGGGTATCGTA
>JAQXAF010000068.1 GCA_029253085.1 Luminiphilus sp.
CTTTACGAGGTTTTCATTCGCTCCAGTCGCGGTCTCGATCATAAGCATGTTGGAAGTCTGCATGCTGATGACGCCCATCAAGCTTTGGAATATGCCCGGGATGTCTACACCCGTCGCGGTGAAGGTATTAGTATTTGGGTGGTCGCCTCTCGCGACATTACGGCGTCCCAAGAGAGCGACTGCGAAAGTTTTTATGACCCTTTGGATGATAAGCCCTATCGTCATGCCGCAATGTATGAGCTGCCAGAGGGGATCGATAGTTTATGAAGCTCGATGATCCGCTGACACGGTATGTCGTTCGATTAGGCGATGATGCGCTGATCATGGGTCACCGCTTGTCCGAGTGGATGAGTCGAGCGCCTTTTCTTGAGGAAGACATAGCACTGTCTAATGTCGCACTCGACTTTGTGGGAAGAGCCCGTTTATTTTACCAATATGCTGCCGAGCTGATGGGAGGGGAGGTCACCGAGGATTCCTTCGCATATCAGCGCGATGTCCGGGACTTCACCAATTTATTACTGTGCGAGCTGCCTCGAGGCGATTTTGCTTTTACCCTGTGCCGTCAATTTTTATATGACGCGTTCTCTTTGCCATTTACTCAGGCATTGTGTCAGAGCGCAGATCCGCAGCTTGCTGCGATTGCGGCCAAGGCGGAAAAAGAAAGCCAGTATCATCTGCGTCGCAGCCGCGATTGGATGCTGCGCTTGGGCGACGGCACTGCTGAAAGCCACGAGCGGTGTCAAAACGCGCTGGAGCAGCTTTGGATTTATACCGACGAAATATTCGAGTGCGATGAACTGGTAGACGACTTGGTGGCCGCAGGCGTTGCAGTAGATACCAGAAGTTTACGCTCGGTATGGCTTGAGACAGTCACAGAAACCTTGCATGCAGCAACCTTGGTTGTTCCCGAGGCTCAAGGCGCTGTTACGGGCGGTAGAGACGGCATTCACACGGATGACCTGGGCTTTTTATTGGCTGAAATGCAATTTATGCAGCGGGCCTACCCGGGCCTAAAGTGGTGACCCGCACATGAATAGGGCGAAAGCGGATTGCATTCCTCTGTTGCCGGTTGAGGAGCTGGCGCGCCGAAGGCGTCGTCACGAGTCTTCAGTAGGTGATATTTGGACTCTGCTTGATGACGTGATGGATCCGGAGATCCCCGTCATTTCACTCTATGAGTTGGGCGTGCTGCAGGACATCTCTCGAGATGGCGATACGGTAAAATTGGTGCTGACACCGACGTATATTGGATGTCCTGCGTTAGGGATTATGGAAGAGGATGCTCGCGCCGCGCTCACCGCGGGTGGGTATGCGCAGGTGACTGTAGAAACTCGCCTCGCACCGGCATGGACTACCGCATGGTTAACCCCCGAGGCGCGACGCAAAATGGCCGAATACGGCGTTGCGTCGCCGGAGGCCGGTGGTACTACCTGTCCGCAATGTGGTAGCGCTAATACCGAAGTTATTAGTGAGTTTGGATCAACCGCCTGCAAGTCACTGTTCCGATGTGTTGCCTGCTATGAGCCTTTCGACGTATTCAAGGCCCTCTGATATGACGAGCCCTACATTTCACGCGCTGACAGTTTCCCGTGTAGTTCCGGAAACGGCCAATGCGGTCTGCCTTAGCTTTGAAGTGCCCCCTCATCTGCAAGATGTGTTTGAGTTTCAATCAGGACAATATTTAACGCTTCGGGCTCGCGTTGACGACGCGCTTATCAGTCGCGCTTATTCGATTTGTGTGCCGCCGTCCGCCGGCCAACTTACAGTTGCGATAAAGCGCGTTGATAACGGTGCATTCAGCAATTTCGCCAATGATCATTTGCAATGCGGTATGACCCTTGACGTTATGCCACCCCAGGGAAATTTTGCATTGCCGAATGTGCAGGGCAAGGGCAGCAACTATTTATTTATAGCAGCGGGCTCAGGCATTACGCCCATTATGTCGATGCTCTCAACGGTGCTAGGGGCCGACGCTGATGCTACGGCCACTTTGCTGTACGGCAATCAGCGGTCATCCAGCATTATGTTTCGGCAACAACTCGCGTTTTTAAAAAATCAGTATCTGGAAGCGTTTCAGTGGATCAATGTTCTGAGCCGAGAGACCCAGGACGCCCCAATGTTTAATGGTCGTATTGACAATCAAAAAGGCGCGGAACTTAGCCGACAATTACTCGATCTTAAGGGTTTTGATGGCTTTTTCTTGTGCGGCCCGGAGTCCATGATTTCAGAGGTTTCACGTGGGCTGCGAGATACAGGGATTTCGGAAGATAAAATTAAGTACGAACTTTTTGGAAGCTCCGCTGCCGATGCGGCAGAGCGTGTGGCCAAGCACCATGCACGCGCCGAGGCGTTTTCGGGAAAAATATGTGACGTCACTCTGGTTAACGATGGTCGTGCGAGCCAAGTACGGATTGCCGCAGACGGTGAAAATCTATTGGATGCAGGTTTGAATCTAGGGCTCGATTTGCCCTTTGCCTGCAAAGGGGGGGTGTGTTCAACCTGCAAAGCATTGCTGGTTGAGGGCGAAGTTGAAATGGACATTCAGCGAGGCTTAACCGCCGATGAAATCTCCCGGGGCATGATACTCACGTGTCAGGCTCACCCTATTACAGAGCGTGTTCATATTGACTTTGATAAACGTTGGTCCGGAGGCTAGGGCAGAGGCGAGCACAAGCACACAACAGAGTTTTAGACGCTATAGAAAAGAGGCAAAACATGACAGATGCCACCATTGAAGCGGTGCACCGCAAGACACGACAGCGCTTGATGTTTACTGCGATACACCTGATGCTTTATTTTTCTTTTACGCTCAACTGGACCCGTTGGGGTGAGAGTTTGGGCGGCTATTTGGGTGAGACTTGGCTAACAGGTTCGCTGCTTATGTTTGTGCTCCTCATTGTTGCATTTGTTGCCTTGGAGACCATTTTCCTCATGATTTCTCGATGGGGAGCGCGATAGTGCGGCGGTCTGGGCTAAATAGCGCATCTTTAGTGTTGTCGCTCCTGCTGCTTTGGTCTGATTGGACATTAGCTGCCGGTGCGCTTGAGGGCGTCTCCGGGCGTCAAGCGGTGAATCCCATTGCTATTGGCATGTTTCTGCTATTTGTTGTCTTGACGTTGGGCGTGACGTGGTGGGCCTCGAAGACAACCAAGTCCAGCTCGACTTTTTACAATGCTGGCGGACAGATAAGCGGCGCTCAAAACGGCCTAGCCATTGCCGGTGACTTTATGTCAGCGGCCTCTTTTTTAGGAATTACAGGGCTGATGTATGTAGGAGGCTTCGATGGCTTGATTTTATCTTTGGGGGCCTTTGGTGCCTGGCCTGTGTTTATGTTTTTATTTGCCAAACGGGTACGCAACTTAGGCAACTTCACTTTTATCGATGTAATTTCCCAACGGCTCGACCGTGACCCCATACGACTCGTCACGGCATTCGCGACTATTCTGATTGTCATTATGTACCTCATCGCGCAAATGGTGGGGGCGGGTACGCTCATCCAGCTGCTGTTTGGATTGCCTTATGAATGGGCGCTCTTGCTCGTGAGCGGTCTCGTGCTGACATATGTTGCCTTCGGCGGCATGCTCGCTACGACATGGGTGCAAATTATCAAGGCAGGCTTGTTGCTAACGGGCGTGACGCTAATCGCTGCACTGCTACTTGCAGATTCCGGATTCAGTTTTTCTAATTTATTGGGCAAAGCAACAGCGAACCATACCAACGGTGAGGGAATATTACGGGCTGGCTCGATCTTTAACGATCCTGTGCAAATACTGACTATTCAGGTGTCAATGTTGTTTGGGACCGTAGGTTTGCCACATATTTTGATGCGCTTGTTCACTGTTCCCGATATGCGCCAAGCCAAACTATCCGCTTATTACGCGTCGTTGTTTATTGGCTATTTTTATATTGCGCTGCTGGTACTTGGATTCGGCTCGATAGCCTATGTGGCGGGAAACCCAGAATTTTTCAATGAGCAGGGCAAGCTTATTGGTGGCAGTAACATGGCTGCGATTCACGTGGCGACCGCCATGGGCGGTGACATTTTGACGGGCTTTATGTCGGCGGTGTGTTTTGCCACCATTTTGGCAGTTGTTGCAGGGCTGACGCTCTCAGGTGCTGCTGCGATCTCCCATGATGTATACGCCGAGGTCCTTAAAAAAGGTAAACCGGATCCAAAAACAGAGCTTCGCTTGACGCGTATCAGTGTCTTTCTCATAGGGTTCGCGGCGGTCTCGCTGGGCATTGCGTTTCAGCACGAAAATATTGCTTTTATTGCGACGATACCTATGGTGGTTTCGGCATCAGTGACCTTCCCTATTCTTTTTCTTTCGCTGTTTTGGAAGGATTTTACAACTCGAGGTGCGATGTATGGTGCCGGGGTAGGCCTGATTTCTTCAGTTGTTCTCATTGTGTTGGGGCCGCAGGTTTGGGTGTCCCTGCTAGGTAACGCTGAGGCGCTTTTTCCTTATGACTATCCTGCCTTGTTTACTATGCCTGCTTCGGTGGCGGTTATGGTTTGGGTTTCACTGAGCGACCGTAGTGACCGAGGTGCTGTAGATCGAGCCAACTACCTGCGCTTATTGGTGCGCTCAGAGTTTGGCCCGTCAGAAACGGAGTTGGCCGAATCATGATGAGCCCAATGATGCTTGGGAGAACTCTGTCCCTGGGTCTCTGGGGTTTGAATTGGCCGGGACTTGGTGTGCAGGTATCGCAAGGTTATACTACGAAAAAGATAACGCGTTACCTATTACGGGTGTTTGGTGAGGTTGATGGGTAACGTGACAACCGGCTAGGTTTGAGGCGAGTTTAGAATTTGACCGTAAAATCTGCACGCAAATAAAAAAAATATTAGAGTGTTTTGTAACACTGTTGGGGAAATTTATGTCTGATTATTCAATGCTTATAAACGGTGAATCGGTAGGGTCTGATGGTGCAATTGAGGTGCTTAATCCTGCGACTGAGGCCGTAATAGCAACGGTGCCCGAAGCCAGCCTTGCCCAGTTAGACGAAGCGGTTGCTGCCGCTAGGCAGGCGTTACCTGGCTGGAGTGCGCAGTCATTGGACGAGCGTCGCGCGCTGATTTTAAAAATTGCGGACAGACTCGAAGAAAATATTGGGGAGCTGGCTCAGCTGCTCAGCGAGGAGCAAGGTAAGCCCATTGAAGGTTTTGCAGGCCTTGGCGCTATGTTTGAGTTAGGGGGGAGCCTCGCATGGATACGTTACACCGCGAGCCTAGATCTCCCCGTGGAGATTATTCAGGATAATGACGAGGCTCGAATTGAGGTGCATCGCAAGCCCGTCGGTGTGGTTGGCTCGATTACCCCTTGGAATTATCCGCTGTTAATCACTTGCTGGCATATTATCCCCGGCCTGCTTGCAGGCTGCACGGTGGTGGCGAAGCCTTCAGAATACACGCCACTGACGGTACTTAAAGCGATGCACCTTATCAGCGATTTGCTGCCTCCCGGCGTCGTCAATATCGTCACTGGCAAGGGCGCGCTAGGGGCGGCGATATCGTCTCATTCAGATATCGATAAGATTGTCTTTACTGGGTCTACCCGCACCGGCAAGCGAATCATGGAAGCGGCTGCCACTAACTTAAAGCGACTTACTCTGGAGCTGGGCGGTAACGATGCAGCCATCGTTTTGCCTGATACCAATGTGGCCGAGGCGGCGGGAAAAATCTTTGCGACCGCGATGATCAACAACGGGCAGACCTGCGCGGCCTTGAAGCGGCTTTATGTTCATGAGGATATTTATGAGGAGATGTGTGAGGCTTTAGCCGGCATCGCTGGGAGTGTGAAGACCGGCCCTGCCTCAGAAAGCCCCGATTTTGGTCCCATCCAAAATAAAATGCAGTACGACCGAGTTTGTGAACTGGCTGAATCTGCGAAAGCAGATGGCGCGACTTTTCTTACCGGTGGTGAACCGATGCCGGGCCCCGGTTATTTCTTTCCGGTGACTATCGTTAAGGACATCCCGGAGAGCAGCCGGTTGGTTCAAGAGGAGCCTTTCGGGCCGATATTACCTGTTGTCAGTTTCTCAGATGTGGAGGACGCGTTGGAAAAAGCGAATGCGGTGTCTGTAGGATTGGGCGGTTCGGTGTGGTCCAGTGACGTCGCTGTGGCTCAGAAGCTTGCGTCTCGTCTTGAGTGTGGCACCGCCTGGGTGAATAACCACGCTATGATTCAACCCGATGCGCCCTTTGGCGGCGTGAAACAATCAGGTGTTGGTGTCGAGTTTGGTCGTTACGGACTGGTCGAATATACCAATATCCAAACCTTACAAATTTCCAAAGGTTAATGACGGTGCGAGGGATCATTATGGTTAAGCAGAGCTTATTTGTCGCGCTACTGACTGCTGTCAGTGTGTTGGTCAGTGCCGAAGAAATACGGCCACCCCTTGCGGTAGAGCCGACCGGGATCATCGAAACGCTGCCTGAGCGCTATCCGGCGGATTGGTTTTTGGTTCACGATGCGGCCTTCTTCCACATGTCTGACGGTAAGGTGGTTGTCCTAGACACCACCAAGGACTCTGTGGGAGATCAGGTCCAGGGGATGTTTCCTGTAAGTCTCATGGGGACTTTTATCGAAGCGCAGTCAAGGGGAGAGATTCTTGCGGTTGAGACCTTTCATACCCGAGGTTCTCGTGGCGACCGCATTGATGTGTTAACCGTTTGGGATACGGTAAACCTGGCAGCGGTTGCCGAGGTCATGCTGCCCACGGGTAAGCGTTTTATGGGGATGCCTGAACGCGTTGCGTTACAACTCATGAAGGCGGATCGGTGGCTGGCTATTTTCAATCTCAGTCCATCGACAACGGTGACTCTGGTCGATTTAGAGGCGCGCGCAGTGATAGGTGAGATCCCGATTCCGGGATGTAGCTTTATTTATGCAAATGGTGACATGGGCCTGAGTGCTTTGTGTGCTGACGGAAGAATGCTGACGGTTGTTCTCAATGACGACGGCTCTGAAAAATCAAGAGTCATGAGTGAGGTGTTTTTTGATTCCGACGACTCGCCTATTTTTGAGCGCCCCGCTGTTGTGGACGATATTGCCTATTTTCCAGCCTTCGATGGGCGAGTGCAGCCTGTTGCTATGACGGGAAACGCCGCGCTACCTATGGCGTCTTGGCCCCTATATGGAAAGGGCGAGGAAGCTTGGGCGCCTTCGGGTATCGGTATTGACGGTGAGGATGATTTAGGTCGAATTTATTTTTTGATGAATGCCGAGGCCAATGGCGTGGACGGAATGCATAACGCCGGGGGCAGTGAGATCTGGGTGTTTGATCCCGAGGCTAGGCGCCGCGTTCTTCGGATTCCACTTGAGGCATGGGGCCTCTCTCTGGCGGTGAGTCGAGGCGAAGAGCCCAAAGTGCTGGTGACTAACCCTACCGATATGAGTGTTGAGCTATACGACGGCTTGACCGGGAGCTTCATTAAAAATATCACGGGTTTTGGTCAGGAAACGCCGCTTTTGCTGAGGGGTGCTCAGTAAATGTTGCTGTCTGTATTGCTGACCGGAATCACGATTTTTGTCGGTATCATTTTTTTCCACGCAGGATACTCGAAGGTTCGTCATTCCACAGAGTACGTGGATATTATGGCGGCCTATTTGGGTCGGCCCGTCAACGTCTCGGCGGTTACTGTTGCTGGCGTTGCAGAGATGTCGTTAGCGGTGATGGTTCTGGTGCCCGGTATGCGATCGATAGGCGCCCTCGGCTGCAGTCTGCTGCTTATGCTGTACGCCGTATTGATGTGGCGTCAGATACAGGCAGGGCGGAGAGATATGCACTGTGGTTGTAGCGGCCCCGCAGCTGAAACGCGTATTGGGCCTGAGTTGATCTTGCGTAACGTATTGGTCGCGCTCCCTTTACTAGCGGCAGCATTTATTGAGACTGCATTCATCCCTTGGGTCGGTATGACCCTAGGCCTAGTTCTTGGTTTTTTCTTGGTGCTCATTTACTTGTCGACCGATCAGATTATTGCCAATCGACAGCGCTTGATAGGGTGGTCGACATGAGTTTTCTTGTAGTCTCAAATATTGTTTTGTGGATCGCGGTAATCGGTCTCGCAGTGGTGAATTATGCGCTGTTGCGGCAGGTGGGTGTGCTCTTCGAGCGGGTGGCACCAGCGGGGGCGTTAATGGTGAATCGCACACTTGAGGTGGGTGCACAGGCGCCCGTACTCGAGGCGTTAACGCTAACTGACGAGCGCGTTAGCATTGGTGGCGTTAACAGCAAATCTCAGCTGCTATTTTTTATGTCGCCAGATTGCCCGGTGTGTAATGAACTCATGCCGGCTTTGCTATCGAGCGCACGTGCCGAAGCAGATTGGGTGGATGTGGTGTTAGTAAGCGA
>JAQXAF010000039.1 GCA_029253085.1 Luminiphilus sp.
GCGCGACCTGGCCGCAACAGAGCGCTTCTTTTTGCGGGTGTAGTTCAATGGTAGAACGAAAGCTTCCCAAGCTTTAGACGTGGGTTCGATTCCCATCACCCGCTCCAATTCAGAAGCACAGGGCGTCACAGATGCGATTTTTTAATAAAAATACAATAGTTTAAGTCACACCAGCCACGCTGTAGATCATGGGGAATCATGTGAGCGGTCGCTGGGGGTATCGGCCTGATGCGTTAAACGTAGCGTCGTTTTTAGCCTCACGTTCGTGGTCATGTGCTATCGCATATTCACCTGCTTGTTCTTGTTGGCAGACGCCTGCGCCAGCGACGCCTATATAGTAACGTCGAACCCAAATTTTGGAGCAGGCGTTGGCTTCGCGGCCTGTGGCTCAGCAACTGCAAGAACCGTCGGTACTTCAGCGCTGTTTAAGGCGTATTGGCAATTTGCATTGCTACTCAAGGTATCTCTCTGGACTTGTCAGTAATATGTCGCTGAGCCGGTGGCTTTGTATTGATAGGGTTGAATGCTAACCTGCTACGACCTAGGTAGCCGGCTGGCATTGATAATTTTGAGCGCTTTAAATTTACATAAAAAATTGCTGGGAGTGATTGGCCTTGCTAGCGTTCTGGTATCGAGCTACGCGCCCCCGGTGCTTGGTCAGGGGCAGTTTTTTCACTCTTTGCTAGAGTTCGTAGCGGCATCTCGTATTCTCCCCGCAGCAACCAATCCCGATATATTTACGGAGGCTTTCGGCTGCGGTTCTGCAGGGGCTACATTATCGGCAAATTTAGCGCCTGACAGTTATACGCTTTTTGAATCGGGACCTGTCAGGCCTATAGCCTTATCGCCCAATGGTCAGCGTCTTGCTGTGACGAATATTCCTGCGAACTGCCTCGAAATTTACAGTGTCGACAACGATCAGCTTAGCCTTGAGGCGACAGTGATGGTTGGCATGGAGCCCGTAGCAGTCGCGTTTCAGGACAACGATGAGATCTGGGTGGTTAATCATCTCAGTGACTCTGTCAGTGTTGTTACTTTGACAGGATTACCCCGTGTCGTGGAAACGTTGCAGGTGGGTGATGAGCCACGTGATATTGTTTTTGCCGGTAAAGACGCTCAGCGGGCATTCATTACTGCGGCCTTTCGTGGACAAAACCATCCTGAGTTCTCTGTCGATACTTTGTTGCAACCGGGACTGGGGCGCGCTGACGTTTGGGTGATGGATGCTTCAAGTGATGCTTCTGGAGCCGATCGGCTAGTCACTATCGTGAATCTATTTTCTGATACGCCAAGAGCATTGGCTGTTAGCCCCAGTGGCGAAAGGGTTTATGCCGCTGCCTTTATGTCAGGCAATCGTACGACAGCGTTATCAGCGGAAGTTGTAGCCGGTATCAAACCAACGCCAACAGAAAATCATCAGGGAGAATCTGAGCCAGAGACTGCCTTAATTGTTCAAAAGCGTGACAACCGATGGGTTGATGAACGTGAGACAGACTGGAGTGCCAGCGTGATGCTGGATCTGCCGGATAAGGATGTTTTTCTTATTGATGCCACTGCAGCTCTGCCGACAGTAACTAGGGAGATCAGTGGTGTGGGCACCACGTTGTTTAATATGGCAGTCAATCCGATTTCTGGCGTCGTCTATGTCAGTGCGCTGGATGCACTGAATCACGTTCGTTTTGAAGGGCCGGGTGAGACAACGACGACCGTTAGGGGGCATATTGCCGAGAGCAGTATTTCTGTGCTGGATAGCGGTGGCGCGGCAGTATTGAAAAATCACCTGAATCCACACATTGATTTCGAGGTGCCAGAAAAAACTGCCTACAGTGCCGATCTTGTTGCAAGTACTCTTTCTCAGCCAACAGCACTTACAGTAGATCCGTCCGGTACATGGCTTTATGTCGCGGCATTGGGCTCGGAAAAGATTGCGCGTATTCCGGTAAGTCAGCTGGAACAGAGGCAATATCAGCCTAATGCCAATGATCATTTTGAGGTGCCGGGCGGTGGCCCCTCGGGGCTAGCATTAACGGCTGCAGGTGATCGATTATTTGTTTACAGCCGTTTTAGTAATTCGCTGTCTTTACTCGATACAGCAGATGGTCGCGTGTTGGCCAATGTGAATTTGTTTACACCCGAATCCGATGAAATTATCGCGGGAAGAAAGTTTCTTTACGATGGTCGAGAGAGTTCAGCAAACGGTACAAGCGCCTGTTCTAGTTGCCATATCTACGGCGATATGGACCAGCTTGCTTGGGACCTTGGCAACCCCGACGGTGATCTTCAGTCCAACCGAAATAGATACGTTAGCAATTCTCCGAGAACCACCTTACAGTTTCACCCAATGAAAGGTCCTATGACTACTCAGACGCTTAGAGGCATTGCTGATAGTGGCCCTCAGCACTGGCGTGGTGATCGTATGGGACGTAACCGAGAGACAGTCAATGGGGTGCTAGAGCCCTTGGAGGCGGCGGCTTTTAAAGAGTTTAATCCGGCGTTTGTCGAGTTATTGGGTCGGATAGAGGAGTTATCTGGGTCGCAAATGCAGGCGTTTACAGATTTTGCTTTAGCGCTTACACCACCGCCCAACCCGATTAGGCGTCTCGATAATAGTCTCACCGATAGTCAGGCCAATGGCTTTGATATTTATTTTACAGTGAACGATATAACGGGTCTGGGTAGCTGTAATCACTGCCATACCCTTGAGCCCGAAGCCAATAAATTTGGTACAGGTGGACTCATGACCTTTGAGGGCGCTGGGGTGGATGAAAACTTCAAAGTTCCCCATTTTCGTAATGCCTACGCAAAAGTGGGTATGTTCGGTACCAGCGGCCGCCTAAATCAGAACGGCCATGCGGGAGATCAAATTAAGGGTTTTGGTTACCTTCATGACGGGAGTACGGCGTCGTTGACTGACTTTTTTGCTTCACCAACCTTTGTTTTTCCAGAGCCCCGTGCCCAAACAGAGTCGGATGTCATTAATTTTGTTATGGCAGCAGACAGTAACTTGGCGCCAGTTGTTGGGCAACAAGTCACCATAACCTCGAAGAGTCCGGCAGCTGATATTCAACGGCTAGCGTTACTGGAAGCCCGGGCGGTTATTGACGAGCCTAGGCCAGAATGCGATTTAATGGCGCGAGGGGTGCTGGAGTCTCAGCGCATTTCTGTTTTGATGACCGCGACCGGAGATTACGTCGACGCTAATGGCGTGAAATATTTTCCTGAGGCGCTTCTTGCGCAGGCTCGCTCATCAGATAACGCTCTGACCTACACGTGTTTGCCGCCAAACAATGGGTCACGAATTGCGCTCGATACCCCGTGAGTGCCAGCAGAAATTCGTTTTAGGATTCCCCCATGGCCTTGATATTATAGGTCAATTCAAAAGATCGGAGTGCCAAGCAGGGAAGAGAGATTCTGTTAGAAATGATGCCATGCCCCACAGTATAAGTAGACGCCATGCCTCCCTTGTAGCCCATCCTGTCTGGCCACAGGTGCGTTAAAGGGCCTATTTTCTTGCCAGAAAAATTTTATATCGGCCGTTGACATTATTCTTGGGCTGCGAAGTGTCACGCCCCCCCGGGGTAGGGGCGCCCCCTGCGGGCCGAACAGCAAGCCCGTATTCATCCAGCCGCGAACAGATGCAAACACACAGGCAGGTATGCAGACGCTTAAGAAACGGTTGTTTTTAGCGTCCCATTAACACCCGGCGCGGGGTCCCTGCAGACACAAAAAAGGACCAACGCTTAAAGCTGTTGATCCTCTCTGTATTATATGGCTCCGCCTGCTGGGCTCGAACCAGCGACCCATTGATTAACAGTCAATTGCTCTACCAACTGAGCTAAGGCGGAACGGCTTCCGTAAGGAAGGCGCGAATAGTAAATAGCAGCCCGCGGAGTGTCAATACCCAGACGGCTGTCACGGATGTGTCGTCAATGGTTTTCCTGCAAAGTCTGCAAATCATTCATACTCTGCCTCTAAGGTCAGGATTGAAGGGTTAAGAGGTGTTTTTTGTCAAAATTGTTTGAAATTTCATCGAGCTTCGAGCCTGCAGGAGATCAGCCGGCTGCGATTGTGCAGCTGACCGAGGGTATTCAGGCAGGACTAGCTTCGCAAATTTTGCTCGGTGTTACCGGCTCGGGTAAGACTTTCACAATGGCGCACGTCATTGAAAAGCTGCAGCGCCCCACCATTGTTATGGCGCATAACAAGACTCTGGCTGCGCAGCTTTATGGCGAGTTTAAGGAGTTCTTCCCCAACAATGCGGTGGAGTACTTCGTGTCGTATTACGATTACTTTCAGCCTGAAGCCTATGTGCCGTCTTCAGATACGTTTATTGAGAAAGATGCGCAGGTTAACGATCACATTGAGCAAATGCGACTGTCGGCTACCAAGGCTCTGCTAGAACGCGAGGATTGTCTTGTTGTAGCCACCGTCTCGGCAATTTACGGTCTGGGTGACCCTGAGTCGTACTTTAAAATGGTCATGCACCTGTCACGGGGCGAGATCATTGATCAGCGGGGGGTCCTGCGGCAACTGGCCGAGCTGCAATATACCCGCAACGATATTGATTTTCGGCGCGGCACCTACCGTGTGCGGGGGGAAATTATCGATATCTTTCCTGCTGAGTCGGATGAGTTGGCTAT
>JAQXAF010000010.1 GCA_029253085.1 Luminiphilus sp.
CCCACCTGTACGGTACCGAGCTCGCGCTCTTGCCCTAGAACTTGAGCGCCAATTTTAGTGGCGGCACGAATCACCTCAAGTGGGTGGAAACCGGCCTCTTGTAAAAGCTCCAGCTCCTGAATATAGCCAAAGCCATACAAACTATAAATATAGCCCGTATCGCTGCCCACGACGACTTTGCCTCCGCGATTTTTGTACTCGTTTACAAATTGCATCCAGAGCTGGTAGTTGTGCTTCCACTCGATTTCGTCCTGAGTCGTCCAGTTAAAAAAGAAAGAGCCGTGTTTCTCGCGACTGGCGCGGTAGAAATCCCATAGTGTCGGGGCGGTATATTCGTAGTGCCACTCGGCGGTGTAAGCGCGCATAAGATCCCGGCTGGCCAAATAAATGGTGAACGTGGGGCTCAGGCAGAAATCGCGTTCGAGCAACGTCGCCATGACCTCATTCCAACGCTCAGTTCCCGGCCCTGCGGCCTGCTTCCAAAGACGACCTGCTTGGGCAAAGCGCTGCTGTTCATTGCTGTAAATATAGTCAGAGGGATAGTCTTGTATAACTTTGTCAGTAAACAGCGCCTCAGGCAGCCCGTACCAGTGTTCCATGCAGTCAAGGCCGTGGCTTGAGGTATCCAGTACGTTGGCATGGGCTACATTTAATTGGGCATGATGCATGGTTGTGCCTAGGCCCTGCTTTTCAGCCTCGTCCAAAGCGGCCCACAAAATATCTTCTGGAGCCCCCATAAACTTAATGCCGTCGGCGCCGATGCGCTTTAAGTAGCGCACTCTTTCTCTCGCATCTTCGGCCGAGGTTATGGCCGGCAATTTTTCATCGCCATCCGCAGGCATCGCGAAGTAGGGAAAGGCGGTAATCCGCGGCGCGGTAATGGCGTTTTTTTCGCTCAGTGCTTTTAAGGCCAAAAGCCGGCTCTCACCGTCGGAACCAAATACCTCTCGCGTGCTGGTAACGCCATGGCCCAACCAAAGCTTAAAGATGTATTCAGCCGAGACTTTTTGACGTTTATCGGGTGCGTGAATATGCGTGTGGGAGTCAACGAAGCCTGGCAGCAGGTATTTGCCATGGGCATCAATTTCCCGAGTCTTGAAGTTGGCCCCATCGAGCAATGGCGGTCGGCCTTCGGCGTCGATGGCAATGCCGGGAGTGCCGACTGTTGTGACCTGAGTGATACGGTTTTCTTCAACAACGACATCGACAGGCCCGGTCGCGGGCGCGCCGGTGCCGTCAATTAAATAAGCGCCCCGAATGATGAGTTGATCATACTGCCCTTGACCTTCTCCTCGGGGTGGCACGTCGTCCTTGATGTTCGCAAATAGTCGATCCGTCTCCGTTGCAGTGGCGGCAGCTGAGAACAGCAGCGGCGCCAGTGCGATAGCGAAAATCAAACGCAGTTTGTTCATGTTTTTTCCTTTTTGTACGCTTGCAGCTGCACGCTGAGAGAGCATAAAGCGATCTTGCAGCGCGTTCGGTGCTTGGCCCAGTCTAGCCCGCTGTAAGACGTCGTCAGATATCATGCTGCTGGCTGCTTGGTAACCCGTTAGACCTGCATACCCCCCTGTACTTATAAATTGATCTTCACTGTAATGCTAGTCACGTGATTCGGCAGACTGTCATAGAGTGCAGGTGTTTTATGGCGGTGTTTTAGGCGTCAGGGGTTTCCGCTTTTGCTGTCGAGTCGGGGGTTGGTACTGTTGCTGGCTGGGGTTCAGAGTCTTCAGGGGCTAAGCAACTTTCTGCCGGCGCTACGCTCAGGTTGTCAGAGGCTTCCCAGCTGGGTACGTGATCATTAAATTCGGTGTATCTGAGAGAGGCATCTCCGCGTAAGGTCAGCTGAAGCGCCCGCCGTCTGATTTCCGTTGCGCCACCGGCTGCAGAAATGCCCGGTGTGTCTCTGGGTTTGAATAAAAATACATGGATGGGGGTATTCAGGGGTAACTTTTTGCTGCTGCCCTTATCAGACGCGCGAACGCCGCCTAGGAAATTTGTTGCGCCGGGAATGTCGTTATAGCTGGGACAGCCATCAGCTGCATCAAAAAATTTAAATTTCGCGTTAAATGCGCCACCCTCGACCGAGATCTGAAGTGAGGCATCGTCTGCCGCAGCAACTGGCAGCGTCCAACCTGTCAGCAGAGCAAAGAACCACGGACCGACCATATTTTTAAAACGACTCATTGCTTTGACGTCATCATAGGGTGAACGCAAATTTTGGCATGCAGCGTTGTTGAAGTCGAATACCGTGGGCTCGAACCATAGGCGCCGGTGCACCCATGGTTCCGAGCTCTCAAGATTTACTGTGCTGTCGATTTGTTTCGTTTATCTTTAGCGCAGCTGGATCCATCGAAATTGGGACAAGGTGTGCGGAGGTTATCTGCAAAGCCCCAGAGCAAGTCAATCTCCGTTGCTCTAATCTAAACCGGCCTCTTGACGCAGCGTATTAGAGCGCTTGTCCGGACCATCATGGCTCCACCCCGGGGCTTTAAACAGATACGCGAGCTTGTCTTGCCACCGCTCGGCACGTTTCATATCTCGCGACATATTGCCGTATTCACCAAAGGCCACATCAAGCACTCGTTGTGAGGTAATATTTTTAGTTAATCCATAGCGCACGGGCTCCGACACAAGCTCCTCGCTAAAGGTCCCCATGAGTCGGTCCCATATGATGAGTGTGGCGCCGTGGTTGCGATCTAGATAGCGGGTGTTGGAGCCATGATGCACGCGGTGATGAGAGGGTGTATTAAAAATAAACTCATACCACTTGGGCATTCGATCAATGGCCTCGGTGTGCAGCCAGTATTGATAAATAAGACTAATGCTCATCATGGTAACGATCATGACTGGATCAAAGCCCAGTAAAGCTAGCGGGCACCAAAAAAGATATTTCGAAACCCGTTCTCCTACGCCCTGGCGTAGGGCGGTCCCTAAATTATAGTACTGCGAGTTGTGGTGCGATGAATGTCCCGCCCACATCCATCGTACTTCATGGTTACCCCGATGGAATAAGTAATAGGTGAGGTCATCAAGGAAAAACAGGACAATCCACCATGGCAGGGTCCTGCCGACCATGTCTTTCAGCGGTGACAGTTCGTAGCAAACAAACATCAGCAAGATGCCGCCAAGCTTGGGCAATAAATCCACAAAAACAGTCAACACCATGATGCGCATGGAAGCCCAAAAGTCTTGGTTCTCGTAAACAGGCCGGAACTGTTTTCTAGCCCATAACCATTCAATACCTAGGGCGGCTAAGAAGGCCGGTAGCGCCAACATCACCAGGTCGTCTTGCATGACGGCCATCACTCGATCAAACATAGCGCTATCTCGTTTTGTTTTTCCACAATTATAGTGGATGTTATAGCTTTTTAGGCACCCGCTGCGCTACAAAAAAAATCACGCCTCGCCCGGCGTAAGTTGCCAGCCCCACTGGTTAATCATGGCGTTACGCTGTGCGTATAAAGCCTCCCTTGTTTGAGGGTTGGAACCATTACCCGATATTTGCAGAAAGGTTTGATGATCGCCACTTGACTCGCGCAAACCATTGAGAAATTTAAGGGTTTTGAATCCGTCAAACCACGTATGGAGCTGCCGCACACACTGTTGAGCATCGCGGCTGTTTCGCCGCGCGTGTTTGATGGCTTTAGGTAGCCCTAGTTTCAGCAATTGCGCTGTCGCTGCATCAGCAATTGCCTCAGGTAAACCCAGTGATAAATCTCGTTGTATGTCGGGCTCTTGGCCGTCTAGCCACTGCGGAAAGCATTCAAGAACCTGCTTTAGCGCATTGAAATTATTTTGGTGGTAAAAAAATGGCATCGACTCGGGTTCTCCTGACGCCATCAAACGGGTGACCGCTGGGCCTGTACCGAACGGCACTCTATCAGAGGCGCGAGCTTGGATAAGTACTGGAGGACCAGCCGGTCTAAAGATTAATCCCATTTTTGCGAGTTTGTTCAGCAGGTAAAAATCTTCTGCGCCAGCACGTAAAGGCATGCCACGGACGGCTGCATAGCAGCCGGCGTTGAAGCCACAGCTGCTACCCAACGTGTGAAAGGCATAGGGTGATGCGGAGAATTCGAGGCCCAAAATATAATGATGCAGCCAGAGCTCGTAGATCAAGGTTGCTTTGTTTAGTGGCGTTTCAGTATCGACGATATGTTGAAACGGAAGGGAGATGGCAGCTGCGTCCGTGGGCCAGGATTGACTGAGGTAGTGTGCGGGCCACTGGGCATCAGCGTCGCAAGAATAAATCCAGTCCGACTCAATATGGCCCTGCTGTATGAGCCAAAGGGCTAGATCGCAACCCACCCGTCTAGCTCTACCTACACCTTCTGCTTTCGGGGTCACTCCCTCAAGATGCTCGAGGTCGATCATAAGCAGAGTGATGGCAGGAGCGAGGGGACACAGTGTGATCCCTGGGGTTGGTGAGCTGCGCGCGTGCTCTTCTACGTAGTGTCGTAGTGGGGCATTTGCACTGAGATCTGGATCTGTTTCAGGCCGGTTCATAACGCCAATGACGAGCAGGGTCTGTCCTGAGGGCGGTGCCGGTATTCGCGTCAAAAATTCGGGTGTTTCCTTAAAGCAGGGCACCACCATCACGTGATGCCAGCGCTGGTTTAGCCGGGGTAGTACCGGCAGTACGGCATAGAGTGATAAGTATTTGTCGATGACGGTGTCAGCGTTTGGTCTCAATGGAGTGCGGCACGAATCGGTAAATCGGTGACCACCTGACTTTCAAAAGTCAAAATTTCTTGCCAACGAGACTCGATTATTTCAGTAGAAAAATAGTCGGAAGCGAGGTCTAAAAAAATTTCGAAGTGTCGGTCTTCTGATCGTGTTATCGATCGGTAGAAGGTTTTCAATTCTCCCTCAGGTAGTGCTTTGGCAATTAACCCAAAACGCTCGGCACCGCGAGCTTCAATCACCCCGGCGGTTAACAGTCGATCTAGAAGATAAAGCTCAGAACCTTGGCGCAACAACCCCCTAATGCTATTGACGTAGGGGTCTTTTACGTCGGCACCGAGCGTCAGCCCACGGGACTGAATGATTTTTATGACCTCGCGGAAGTGGACCATTTCCTCAACGGCAAGCTCTGCCATGGCGAGCACAAGCCGCGCTTTGTCGGGATAGTGTGACACCATCGATAGCGCCATGCCCGATGCCTTTTTCTCCGCAGCCGCGTGGTCGAGGAGAAAGGTATCAAAATTTTCCAATACGCAGTCGACCCAAGACTGTGGGGAGGGGCTTTTGAGGGGGCAGTCGCGATCCATAGTGAGGCTGGTTTGCAAAGGAGTCGAGATTGTAACCGACCTAGGGTCTGGCCGGTGGCTGTTCAGACACTCATTGCCACCCTGTCCAGCCCGGACCTCTGACCACGCGACCGGGTGTTGCTCCCGTGGGCTCGCTGTCTTTAATAACCGCAGCGCCATTGATTAGCACCTGCTCCATACCGATGGCGTACTGATGGGGTTGCTGAAAAGTTGCTTGGTCAATAACGATGTTGGGGTCAAACACAAGGACATCAGCGAAATAGCCCTCTCGGAGGAAGCCGCGGTCGCGCAGAGATAAATTGGTTGCGGGCAGGCCGCTGGCACGGTGAATGGCTTGCTCAAGTGTCAGTAATTTTAATTCCCGGACGTAATGTCCAAGCACTCTGGGAAATGTACCGTAGGTTCGGGGGTGCCGGTGGTTCAGTAAGGCGTCGCCTTCAGCGGCTATGGTAATCGCGTCGGTACAAAAACTTACCCAGGGTTGTTGGATGGCTTTGCGAACGACATCCTCAGACTGATTGAAATACATGGCGCCTACTCGCGTTCCATCGGCAATAACGAGGTCCATCGCGGTTTCTTCAGGACTCTGCTGTCGCATGATGGCGACTTCGGCGAGGGTTTTTCCCGCCAGGGGCTTGAGTTCAGGGTTGCGAAATTCCACTAACATGACGGTCTCTGCTCCACCGCTTGCTAGTCGATTGTCCCAGTCATCTGAGTCTTCCCGCATTTGCTGAGCCAAGGCTTGGCGAATATCTGGATCCTGCATTCGGGCAATCCATGCGTCGATGCCGCCAGCTTTTACCCAGGCCGGCATGATGGCATCCAAGCCGGTTGACCCGGCGGGGTAGGGGTACATATCCGCGGTTATTTTCAGGCCCTCACGTTGTGCGGCCTCAATGCGCGCGAGGACTTCATCGAAGCGCCCCCAAGACGGGGGATGGGCAATTTTAATATGGTAGATTTCGGCGGGTATGGAGGCTTCTCTGGCGATTGTAATCAGTTCATCGAGGGCAGCAAAAATTTGCTTGCCCTCATTGCGAAGGTGAGAGGCATAAATGCCGCCATACTCGGCCGCGGCTTTCGCTAAGGCGATCAGCTCGTCGGTCTCTGCGAAGCTCGCCGGTGTATAAATTAGCGACGAGGCCACTCCAACCGCACCCTCGCGCATGGCTTCCCGCACCAGCTCTTGCATGCGCTTGAGTTCCTCAGGCGTTGGATCAACATCATCTTGGCCCAATACGTGTATTCGGGGCGTGGTCGCACCAATAAAAGACGCAATATTGGGTGCCACACCCTTAGCCTCGAGGAATTCTAGATACTGGCCTAAGGTGGTCCATTCAGGACTGAGTTCATCCCAGTATTTTGGGAAGTCAGTCTTCATGGTGGGGCTTAGGGGCCCCATTGAGTTGCCCTCCCCAAAGACCTCGAGGGTGATGCCCTGGGTGATATCGCTCAGGCCCCGACCATCGATGATCAGGCTGGTGACACCCCAGCCGATCATGTTGATAAAGCCGGGACTGACGGCTTTTCCTTGGGCGTCGATTACGTTATCTGCCGTCGCATTATCAAGGTTGCCAAGTGCGATAATGCGGTCTTCGGTAATCCCAAGGTCTCCGATATAGGGTGGAGTACCCGACCCATCATAGAGTGTTCCACCCCGAATGAGCGTATCGAAGTGGTGTGTAGTTTCGGTGCTGCAGGCATTGCAAATAGTCAGCCCAAGAATAATAAGTGTTGCGTTGAAAAGCTTTGAAATTTGGCTCATTAGCAATGCTCCACCTGCAGATATTAGCGTTTAAGTTAGCATCTTGAGGGGTGGCAGGGGAGCGTGGATATTTTTTCTGTCTCAGATGAAAGACCAGGAATTGTGTCGATGGTTGATCTCCCGGGGTAGCCGTCAAAGGGCTGGGCATCAAAGGGCGAAGTATCAGAATAGTTAAATCGGCTATAAAAGTTAGTGGCTGGCTAGATGTCGGAGATTAATCGAGTTTGATGACCTGCCGTGGCAGAATGATCGATCCTACAGACGCAGGCTGATCCGTTTTTAGCCCGTTTTTTTTGAAGAGAACACCACTATGAAGCCCCTTAACTACCAGCGCTCGGTTGTCACGTTAATCACCGCTCTTGTGCTCACCTCGGGTGCATTAGTTAGCGCCACCGATCTTAAAACGATCATGGCGGATCCTGATTGGATCGGTGCGCCCGTTGAAGCCGCTTGGTGGCAGTTGGATGGCGGGGGTTATTTCTATCGAGCCAAACGCCCTGACAGCACTCTTAGAGACACCTTTGTTGTGACAGGTTCCGGGGACCCCGAGTTTGTGTCCGCGCCGAAGTTAGGCCGTAGCGATGGACCCAGCCCAAAAATACATAGGGGCAGTGGCCTTGCGGTCAGTATTCGAGGGGGCGCCGTGGTGTTACGCGATCTTAATGGCCTCACTCACCGCATTTTATTTAGTGGAGTCGCGCCCGCGAGTCGGCCTCAATTTTCGCCCGCAGGTGACGCGGTATTTTTTCAGGCCGCTCAACGTTGGTGGCGCGTTGATCTGGCAAGTGGCAGCGCCAGAGCATTGACACCCCTGGTATTTGAGGACGCCCCCCACACCATTTCTGATGATGTGCTCGCTCAGGATCAGCTGCGATTATTTGCAACCCTTGAGCGTGATCGGCATGCACAAGAGGAGCAGTTTGAGGCCAGTGTGCAGCAAGACAAGGCGACCGGAATTGGGGTTACACCTTGGTATTTAGGTGACGAGTATCAATTGGTTGACAGTGCACTGTCTCCCAATGGACGTTGGTTGCTTGCGACAGTAGCGCTAGCAGGAGGCGACCACGATCAAGCCGATAAAATGCCCCATTACGTGACCCGCTCAGGGTATGTCGATGTTGAAGACGTGCGGCGCTTGGTGGGTCGAGAGTCACCGAAACCCCAAGCATTGTGGCTCTTAGACATGGACAACCGGCAGCGCTATGAGTTGAGCACGGCTGAGCTTCCGGGCATTGATTCGGATCCCCTGGTGGACTTGAAGAGTGTCCAGGATATACCTGTTCACAATGCTGAGAATCCACGGCCGGTCAGTTTTGAACGCCTTATTTGGCATGATCAGGGTGCTGATGCGGTGGTGCAAGTACACGCTATCGACAACAAGGATCGCTGGACATTGCGACTGACGGCGGAAACTCGAGAGTTGGCTTTGATAGAGCACTTGCATGACCCCGCATGGATTAACTGGCAGTTCAACGATGTTGGCTGGATTCCAGAGAGTGACCAGATTTGGTGGCTATCGGAAGAGACCGGCTACAGCCACCTGTACGCGACTCAAGAGAGCGGTGCAGTGGTGCAATACAGTCAGGGTGAATTTGAAGTGACTGACGTTGTCTGGCACCCCGATGGAGAGTCGGCGCTGGTGTTGAGTAACCGTGCCCATCCGACTGAGTACGACTTATACCGTCTCAATGCCGCCTCTAAAAAAATAGTTCGTTTGACGGAGCTCAAGGGCGTAGAAAGCTTTTCCGTACATCCGAATGGCGCGCAGGCGTTAGTGCTTTTTTCCGAAACTTATCGACCGACACAGGCGGTCGTTTTAGATTTGCTAACGGGTGATCTCACGTTAAAGACTGACACCATCAATGAAACTTATGCCGGGATGCAGTGGCAGAAGCCCGAGTTTGTCCCCATCCCATCCCAGCATGGTGTTGAAAAATCCATTTGGTCAAAGTTCTATCCGGCACAGGGGGACTTTGAGGGCTTGCGCCCCATTGTGATGTTCGTCCACGGCGCAGGCTATACCCAAAATACGCACCATAAATTTCCCTACTATTTTCGGGAGCAAATGTTTCATAACTTACTGACTGAGCGTGGCTACCATGTATTGGATATGGACTATCGTGCCAGCCGTGGTTATGGGCGTGATTGGCGGACTGCGATTTATCGCCAGATGGGTACGCCAGAGCTCGAAGATCTCATAGATGGCGTGCAATGGTTGGTCGAAGAGCACGGAGGCGATCCGAATCGTGTGGGTGTCTATGGTGGATCTTATGGAGGGTTCATGGCCTTTATGGCCCTGTTTAAGGCCCCCGATGTATTCGCCGCGGGTGCGGCGCTGCGCCCCGTCACCGACTGGCGCCACTACAATGACTCCTATACGGCGAATATTCTCAACACGCCTGCAGTCGACCCTGAAGCCCATCATCGGAGCTCTCCTATTGAGTTCGTGGAAGGTTACGAAGGAGCGCTACTCATTAGCCACGGCATGCTAGATGACAATGTGTTCTACAAAGATTCGGTGCGTCTTGTTCAGCGCCTGATTGAACTTGAAAAAGAGCATTGGGAGCTCGCGTCTTATCCCCTTGAGCCCCACGGTTACGTTCACCCCGAAAGTTGGTTAGATCAGTACCGACGCATTTTGAAGTTGTTCGAATCGGAGCTGACTGGCGTGCAGTAATCGTGTCGTAGCGTTTATTAAATAAAGGGTGTGACATGGTTTGACGTTCGATTTACGATCGTGATCGCCTTAGTACCTCAGCAAGATTGCTGGGTGAAGGTTTATTCAACACTTAATTAAAAGGATAGCGTTATGTTTAGCCACATTATGGTCGGTGCCAATGATATCGAAGCGTCTAAGGCATTTTATGACGCAACATTGGGAGCTCTAGGATACGGTCCCGGTGTTATGGACGAAAAGGGCCGCGTGTTTTATATGACGGATACGGGTATTTTTGCACTGAGCCAGCCCATCGATGGCAATCCCGCAGGCCATGGCAATGGCTCAACTATTGGCTTTGCTGCGGCAACCACAGAAGCTGCAGATGCTTGGCATGCCGCCGGCTTAACCAGTGGTGGGGTGACCTGTGAAGAGCCCCCAGGGGTTCGCGAGGGCGGTATGGGTTCGCTGTATTTGGCGTATTTGCGTGATCCCTCGGGCAACAAGCTTTGCACCTTGGTCCGGGTTTAATGCGATTTTAATTGGACGCAGTTTGAGCATTGTCCAAGTAAAAACTGGGGCCGCAGCGGCGAAAGCCGCTGTGGCCTCCCACCACAGTTCAACGCGTCAAGGCGACGGACTCACCGTTACTCACTTGGCAAGCTGGGCATTTAAGGGGTTTTAAACCCCTGATTACGAGTACGAAAGCGAAGGCATCTTTATGTTTGAAGACCTTAATATTGAGGCTATGGCAGATACCTACCTTACCCCTTACGCGGCCAATATTGCGCTCGCAATTGTCATTTTTATTGCTGGAAAATGGCTCGCCAACACCCTAACTAATGTTGTGATTAAACTCCTTCAAAAGTCGAAGATGGACGACATGCTGATTAGCTTTGTCGCGTCGATTACAAAAACTATTTTGCTGCTTTTCGTCGCGATCGCAGCCCTTAATCAGCTCGGAATCGATACCACCTCATTGATTGCTTTGTTGGGCGCGGCCGGACTTGCCGTAGGTCTGGCATTACAAAATTCCCTGCAGAATTTTGCGGCTGGGGTCATGCTCATTGTTTTTAGCCCGTTTAAGGCCGGAGATTTCGTTGAGTTAGCAGGCGTCGCAGGCGTTGTCGAAAACATCGGTATTTTTAGTTCAGTGTTGCGAACCGGCGATAACCGTGAGCTGATCATTCCCAATGGCTCGATTTACGGAGGCATCATCATCAACTATTCGGCGCGCTCCACGCGCCGCGTCGATATGGTGTTCGGAATTGATTATGATGACGATTTGAGAGTAGCGAAGGAATTACTGCGGTCCATTATTTTAGCAGACGACCGTGTGTTATCTGATCCTGAGCCGGTAGTGGCGGTCTCTGAGCTAGCCGATTTCTCGGTAAATTTCATTGTAAGGCCCTGGGTAAAAAGCGCCGACTATTGGCCTGTGCTCTGGGACACAACCGAAAAAGTAAAGCTTGAGTTCGACGCTCATGGCCTGTCAATTCCTTACCCGCAGATGGACATCCATATTCCAAAGCGCGTCGTGGATACCACCGAAAATTAACAGGGGCTGCTGGGTTTCTATTTCTTGATCGCGGTGCCGATTGACTTGGTGAACCGGTCAAAAGGTTTCTAACTCACTAGACGTCTTATATCCCGTCACCGTGCATGACGCTTTAGCTGGGCCCTCAGTAGAACTTTTTCACAGCTTTCCAAACAAGAATGCCAGCGATGATTAGCGGTAGCCCATAACTCAGCGCCAGAAGGGTTTCACCACTCGCCAAAGTGACAGATTCCATCGGGGAGATTTGCTGCGCTTGGGAATAGGGTCTCGCATAGAAAAAGTAGAGCATGCCCATGGTGAGAACACCGACCAATATCATGCTAGCTGGCCATATCAGAGTTTGACGGACTGTCGCACCATCTTGCTCTTCATCGGGCACCTCGTGGAGGCCCTCCCGGTAGTTAGCCTCTCCGGGGCTAACCTGTCCAAACTTCGATACGATAATGACGGCCAGAAAGCTGGCGCAGGCACCCATCAAAATCGGATCAAAAATCACGGGCCAATCCACCAGGTTGTTCAACGACAAAAGGTTCATCGCCACGTTGACAGCAAAGCCCGTAGCCATACCCCAAAATGCGCCAGCTTCGGTGATCTTTGAGCTCCAGATACTCATGAAGGCAACTGCACCCCAAGACGAGGCAAACAGAGGGCCTGCGAAGTAGGTGATCCAGAAAATATTGCTGGGCAAAGTTAACGCTAACACTATGACGATGAGGCCAATCACCAGCATGGTCAAGCGGGTCACACGTAACTGTATTTTATTATCTTTTGGCAACTTGAGTATGTCATTGCTAACGCTAAAGCCAACCAGAGAGAGGAAGGTCGATGCCGAAGAGAGCCCCGCCGCTAAGATACCGCAAACCAATAGAGCGCCGATCAAGGTGGGTACTTGATTCATGGCAGCCCAGATAATGACGCTTTCTGCCGGCTCGATACTGGGATTGCTGAGATTGACAATGGCTGCGCAAAAGGTGGTGACGAGGTATAGCAGCAACATCGTGATGGCCGCGCCACAAGCTGAACGAATGACGACATGTTCGTTTCTTGCCATAAGGTAGCGACTGGACTGCCACGGGCTCACGGCAACCACAACGCCCCAAGCAACGCCCAAAATCAGTGCCCAGAGTAGTGCCTCTCCCGGAGTCTCCCAGCTGGTTTCAGGCCCCACGACACCGTGCCAAGCAATGATATCGGGTTTTGCCTCAAATACGGCCAGGGCTTCGATACTGGCAAACCATCCGCCATTCGCACTGACAAGGTAAGAAAGTGCGACCACGGCAATCGATGAAAACAAGATGAACATTAGGGTATCCGTCAAAATGACGCCCTTGGATCCAGAGTAAAGCGTAAACAGCGTGTAGCTGCTCCAAACCAGAATAATGGCGACGGGTTCGGAGAGATCGGTCATTTGCATGATAACCATGGCTACGCCCCAGGTCACAGCAAGGAGGTAACCACTGAGGCCGACGACGATAGAAAAACCCGCTAGGGATTGAATTCGCTGACTTTGAAAGCGTGCACCAAAAAAAGCGGGCACCGTTAGCGCTTGGCTGCGACGCAGGTAGCGGCCGAAAAATAAGGCCCCCACGACATAGCCCATACAATTGACGGCGGTCATAATAATAATAAGAGGGCCGTGGCCTTGATAGGACATGCCCGCTTCACCGATGAACCCGTTGGTGCTCATGAAACTGGCGATTAGCGTGCCCAGTATTAACAGGGTGGGTGCATTGCGCCCAGCGACGAAATAATCATCGAGGTGTCGCACTTTGCGTCCGGCGTACCAGCCGGTACCCAGATAAACCATGACACTTAGAATCATGGTTAGGCTAAAGCTATCCACTAGCTCAGTACCCGCGTAAAACGGTGGTTGGGGTCGTCACCGACCATTGGTAATGGCCTCTTCTAAGATCGCCTCAATGTCAGCGACAGAAGCCGGACGGGCATTGGTTGAAGCAGCGGCATCAAGGTGGGCCTTTTGCGCGAGTGCCGGGGCGGCAGACAGAGGAACACCGAGGTCAGCCAGCGAGCGGGGTATATCGAGTGCATCCAGCAGCGCACAAAGGGCGCGGTAAAAGCTTTCGAATTCATTGTCTTCCAACCCAAGGGCCGCCGCCATAGCGGGTAACTTTTCGGTCAGCAGAGGGGCATTGAAACGCATGACGGCCGGTAATGCCACGGCATTAGTCAGTCCGTGATGGGTGTCATAGTCGGCGCCGACCATGTGGCTGATCGCGTGAACAAGCCCCAAGCCTTTCAGGAAGGCAATGCCCCCAAGGCAGGATCCCACTTGCATACCGCCACGGGCCTCAAGATTGTTAGGGTCAGCCACGGCAATGGGAAGCCAGCGAGTAATAAGCTTGATCGCTTCCAGTGCCGTGCCGTCACATTGCGGGTGAAAGTCTGGAACGCAATAAGCTTCAATGGCGTGGATGAGTGCATCGATGCCGGTCCAAGCTGTAAGGTGCGGCGGCAGGCCCAGGGTGAGTTTTGGATCAAGTAACGCGAGTGATGGCTTGAGTGTGGGGTGCCAGACACACAGTTTCATTCCGCGCTGAGTGTCAGTGATCATTGCGGTGCTCTCTGTTTCTGCTCCGGTACCCGAGGTGGTGGGTATGCAGACCAGAGGGGGGAAGGCGTTATGAACACCGACTTCGGCTACCGGCGCATCGTAGTTAAAGCGCCACAAGTCAATCTCGTTGTTAGCGGTCAGGCAGGTTGCTTTTCCTCCGTCCATACCACTCCCGCCACCCATCGCAATCACACCATCGTGGCTGCCACTGCGGAAAACCCCGCGAGCATTTTTTATCTCATGATCTCTGGGGTTTGGCGAGATGTCAGAAAAAACGTGTGAGGTTAGCCCTTGATCCGCCAGCGACGACTGGGTTTGTACGATAAACGGGAGTTCTCTCGAGCCCTTATCGGTAACAATTAGGGGGTTTGTCATGCCCAACGCAGCGCAGTGCTTGCCAATTTCTGCGAGGCGTCCTGGCCCGTATGCGATGGGCACGGGATGGCTCCAGTCATGGGGTAATAGCAAGTGGCTCATGGTGAATAAAGACCCTTTTATTATAGGGGTTTCTTGGTTCTCCCCCTTTTCTCTGAGTGCCTGTCTATTCTTTCATTATGCAGCAAAATTACCAAATCTAAAGGGTGTGAAATCTATTGCGCGGAAGCCCCTAAGCGGCGCATTATTCGCGAAATATGACGCGCCAGAATTTTTGATTCTGGAGCGAAAAAAATAACAAGAGATTAGACACAATAAAAAGAGTACGCCCATGAATGCACCCGTTATTTCCTTCTCAAGACGCCTGCGTGTATCACCCTTTGAATTACGCTCCCTTGAGGGGTCGAAGTCTGCATCGGTTTACAATCACCTAGTGCTGCCAACCTGTTATGAATCTCTCGAAGCGGACTATTGGCACCTGCGTGAACACGTACAATTATGGGATGTTGCCTGCCAGGTACAAGTGGAGGTGCGGGGTCCAGATGCGGCAAATTTCATCGAGTACCTTACGCCTCGTGACGTGTCGCGTTGCCAGGTAGGGCAGTGCATTTATACGCCTCTTATTGACGAGGCAGGGGGTATCATTAACGACCCCTTGATTTTACGCTTGGCTGCTGACCGCTTTTGGATTTCATTGTCAGATTCCGATGTGCTGCTCTGGGCCAAGGGGTTGGCACTGGGTAAAGGTTTTGACGTCCGTGTCTTTGATCCCGATGTTTTTCCCATGTCTATTCAGGGTCCGAAATCTGCACAACTTTTGAGTCGTGTTTTGGGTGATTCGATCCGCGAGCTCAAGTTCTTTCGTTTTGTAGAAACGGAAATTGCTGGTACTCCCGTGGTGGTGGCACGGACAGGCTGGAGTGGTCAGGGCGGTTATGAAATCTACCTTCAGGAACCCGATGCGGGCGTAACACTCTGGGACACCTTAGCCGCGGCCGGGGAAGACCTTCAGGTGCGACCCGGTTGTCCCAACCTTATTGAGCGCATTGAAAGTGGGTTGTTGTCCTACGGCAACGATATGACCCTGGCAAACAATCCCCTAGAGGCAGGGCTTGATCGCTTTTTTAAACTGGGCAAGTCAGCTGACTACTTGGGTCGGTCTGCTTTGGAGGCGATTGCTGAAGCCGGCGTTACTCAACGATTGGTAAAGATCGTCATAGCGGGTGAGCCCATCGCGAACCCTCGAACGGTCTATGCGATCCAAGATGCCGCGGGTGAAAATATTGGCACGGTCACCAGCGCCGTTTACTCGCCAAATCTCGGTAAAAATATTGGCTTCGGCTATTTGCCCGCTGACGGCTGTGGAAAAGGCCGTGGTGCGGTAGTTCTGACCCCCGAGGGGGCAAGGGAGCTACGAGTTGCTGATGACGACTGGTCTAGCTAGTTAACGCGAGCCTTTAACACCGCCAGAAGCTGCATAGCCGGTTACAGGCCATGAAGCATCTTGGTCTCGAGGTAGTCCTCAAGCCCCATCATGCCACCCTCGCGGCCATTCCCCGACTGCTTGTATCCACCGAAGGGCGAGCCGTATTCATAGGCGCCGCCATTGATGTGAACGGCACCTGCCCGCAACTGGCGCGCCACTCTTCGGGCCCGCGCGGGATCGCCGGTTTGCAAGTAGGCCGCTAGGCCGTAGGGTGAATCATTGGCGATTGCGATGGCTTCTTCTTCGGTGTCGAAGGGAATAACGACGAGCACGGGTCCGAAGACCTCCTCGCGGGCGATACGCATTTGGTTATGTACATCGGTGAACAGGGTCGGTTTAACATACCAGCCGGACTCATAACCTTCGGGTCTACCCAGGCCACCCACTAACAAATGGGCGCCTTCATCGATACCGACACCAATTAGCGTTTGGACGCGATCAAACTGTATGCGATCAAACAATGGCCCTATGTGGTCCCCTTCACTTTTAGGGTCACCGACCCGCGTGGCGATCGTCGCTTGACGAGCGATCTCGACCACTTGATCGTAGCAGCTGCGCTCGACCAATAAACGTGTGGGCGCATCGCAGGATTGGCCGGTGTTAGCCATGCATTCAGCTACAGCATTTTGAACGCGTTCCTCAAGATCGCTGTCCGCAAACACTAGGTTGGCTGACTTGCCGCCTAATTCCAGTGTCACGCGTTTTACAGATTCTGCCGAGTCATGGGTGACCGCAGTGCCTGCTCGAGTTGATCCTGTGAAGGACATCATTTGAATATCCGGATGTTGCGACATGGCGGTACCCACTACTGGCCCTTCGCCATTGACGAGGTTGAATACGCCGGGGGGGCAGCCCGCCTCGTGAAGAATTTCGGCGTAAATGATCCCCGAGAGCGGCGTATGCTCGCTGGGTTTTAGGACGCACGTGCAACCAGCGGCAAGTGCGGGAAGTACTTTCAGCGCGATTTGATTGATTGGCCAGTTCCATGGCGTGATTAGACCGCAAACGCCAATGGGCTCTCGGACCAATACCTCGCCATTGCCGAGATCGACCTCTTCTTCGAGTTTCTCTAACGCGTCAACAAAGCCCTTCAGGTGGCCGATGGCAGCATCTGCCTGAGCCTCTCGGGCAAAGGTAATCGGTGCTCCCATCTCTTCCCGCATGGCCTGAGCCAAGTCCTCAAACCGCGCCTCAGTCACCTGTTTGATGCGTTCCAGTAATGCCAGCCGCTCTTTTTTTGAGGTCATTGAAAATGTTTCAAACGCTTGGCTAGCCGCTGCAACTGCTCGATCGACGTCGATGGTATTTCCCAAGGCTACCGTAGCGATAATCTGTTCGTTCGCAGGATTGATAACCGGCATTGTTGCGGTGGAGTCAGGAGTGACCCAAGTGCCGTTGATATAAAATTTCTGCAAATTTTCCATGAAATCCTCGCTGACTGTTGTAGCGTTTGCGGATGTAGCAACTTAGCCGGCGGAGCGGCAAAAAAAGTAGGCGGGCTGCGTTTTCGCCCTGAGTGGCTTTTACTATACGCGGTCATTATCGGGGGCGATTGCGATTTTGTGAAGCCCTCTCTGAGCGTAGGTGTGCCTTTAACGGCAGTTCGGTATTTAGGAGTGAGCGTCATCTTTTTTTGTTCGCTTGCCTAGTCCCATCTTTCTTATGGCGGGCTGTCCCAGTGCTGCGATGGTGGCTTTCTCCTCGGTAAAAAAGTCAGCGGCTTGGCGAGGTCCATCTCGACCGATACCCGACGCCTTAAAGCCACCGAAGGGGGCCCTTAGATCTCTAGCAATCGGCGTGTTTAGCCAGAGCGTGCCGGCGTCTACTCTTTGTTGAAATGCTTGAGCGCGGCGCAGGCTTTCCGTCCAACAATAGCCAATAAGGCCGAAGCGGCTGTCATTGGCGATCGTCCAAGCGTCTTCGTCATTGTTAAAAATCTGAATGGTCACGACAGGCCCAAAAATTTCCTCTTGGCATAGCGGGGAGCGATTATCTGCAACCTTAAAAATCGTAGGCGCCACAAAGTAGCCGCTGCCCAGCTCTGGCATAGCACGCCCACCCGTGAGTAGCGTTGCATCAGTATTTTCGGCAAGTGCAAAATAGTTAAGAATTTTTTGTTGATGTTGCGCAAAGGCCATTGGACCCACTTCAGTAAGATCATCAAGCGGGTCGCCGACCTGCAGATCTTTGGTGCGCGCAACAAACGCCTCAATAAAACGATCTGCAATATTTTTTTGGACTAAAATACGCGATCCCGCGATGCAAATTTGACCGCTGTTGCCAAAAGCGCTTAATAGCGCACCGTCTATTGCCCGATCAAGATCAGCATCGTCAAAAATAATATTTGCTGAATTTCCTTCCAGCTCAAAATGTACTGGAGTTAGCCGCGCTGCTGCGGCGGCCATGACCTTGCGCGCGGTATTGCCGCGTCCGGTAAGAGCGATACGATCAACCCCTTCCGCCGTTGCGAGTGCCGCGCCAGTAACAGAACCTCGCCCGTTGACAATATTGACAACACCCGAGGGTAGTCCGGCTGATTCCAGTAGGCGCACCAGCTGTAACACAGCGAGTGGTGCAAACTCAGACGGTTTCAGGACGCAGCTATTTCCAAAGGCAATACATGAGGCTATTTGCATGCTGGAAAGTGCGAGGCAGGCATTCCAGGGCGTAAAGATGGCGGCCACTCCTGCGGGCTGACGCGTGACTACCGTACGGTAGTCGTGCAGCTGATCGTAGGTTTCCCCTGCCAACTGGCCAATGTAGTCGGCAAAAAAATCGAAGTTATCCGCGGCTCTAGGTATCTGGCGGGACGCCAAATGTGCAAAGGGTAGCCCGGCACAGAGCGATTCTTGAAGTGCTAGTTCATGGGCGTTGTTGCGTATTGCTTGAGCTGCAGCGCGGAAAACCCGTTGTTTTTCAGTGGTCGTACATTGAGACCACTCACCCGAATGGAAACGTGCTCTTGCGGCACTAACCGCCGTATTGACTTGGGCAGCAGCATCTTCTTGGAGGCTAGCAATACTTTCACCCGTCCCTGGAAAGTGCACTGGCAGGAGAGTTGCAGAGCTATTGGTTAGAGCAGAAAGGCCTGCAACATGTCCTGTGATGACATCGGGAATCGTCAGCTTAGAGGCCTCGATATGCGGCATTGGAGATGCCATGGTGATTCTCCTGGGCGCGGATCAACAGAGTGACGTTGGTCCTTATCATAGCTCTAAGCAGGGCTTTCGTCGCTTTATTACGAGAAAAGTGAAAAGTTAATGAGTGGCAGCATTAATGAAGCTTTGAACTGCTTCTCTGCCATTGTGTCGTGCTCACATGGGTTACTGGCGCTTGCACCCGTCCATCGTGGCGCGTTGATCATGTCAACCGCAACCGACGGAGAGTTGCGCTAATTGCGCGGGTGATTACTGGAGAAAAGTATCGGCCGTGAAGTGCCCATGGAAGCCAAAAGGTATGTGGTGATCCAGCAGCACTGCAGCAATTTCCTCCTCAGGATTTTGTGCATCGCGGATTTGAATTTCGGAACGATGGGTGCTGGCATCGTAAACAACGGCCAGTAAATAGCCATCATCCTGGGCTTTTGGACGTGCTTTGGCAGTAAACAGCGCTTCCGACGTATAGCAATTTTCACCTACGTCGGCCTGGGAGCAAGCTCCTGTGCGGGTGTTGAGCGCGACAAAGCTATTAAAGAAGCCGTGCTCCCGACCCGGGGAATGGCCCACATAGAAACAGTGTTCGCTACTTAAGCCGGTACGGTTTGTATTCCAGGCGGGGAATTCACCGTTGGGGGCATTATCAAACGCTTCAAGATCCGTTTGCCCTGTTTTTAGGTTTATCCTTAGGCGTTGCAACTGAGCCCCGGCAACCGTTTGAACATCAAATACATCCCCGAGCCATGCGAAGCCCTCTGTACTTTTTGTGTGAAAGAAGTCTGTGACGAGCTCGTTGTTTGCTTCGAAGGAGTTGGCAAAGTGCACAACAATACCGGGGGGTAACTCAAATTCTTGGGCCACAGTCATGGTGCGTAAATCAACAACGATTCCGCGCATGGCCTGTTGATCGTTATAGCTTAGATTTTCACTGAGCGTCGTCGTGCCCAACAAGGGGCCGCCGAGTTGAAAGTTAATCGAACTCACCACAAAAATCGCATAGTTTTCGGTGAGTCCAAAGTCATGCAGAAACGGAAAGCGATCGAGGGGAATTCGGCAACTTCGAATGTTATGGCCGTTGGCTGGGATATCGTGAATGTCGAGTGCGCATTTGATGCCGCGCCAACCCAGACCGACGAGGTTGATGCCAAAATTAATCTGGTTGCCGGTGCGAGGGTGGATTTTTCCATGTGCGCTAATAGTTGTTCGCGGGTTTAGGGTACTGCCGTAATATTCTGGTCCCAAAGTTTCAAGGGTCTTTGGATTTAGCCGGTAGGGCTGGCCCCCTTCATAAAACGCACAGAGCTTATCGCCATGCCAGGAGACGCCCGTATTCGCTGGGTTAGATATCGGTTTGAGAATGTTCTTTCGCCAACCGCCTTTTATTTGGGTGCCGAATCCACGGCTAGAGACACGCCCCTGCTCTCGGTCGCCAAGATATTTAGGTGTGCGCACATAGCGATTTTTAAAATGGGCCTTGCCATCAATAAATGTCACAGCACTGATCATGCCGGGACCGTCAAACCAATGGGCGTAAGCCTCACTGCCCGCGTTCATGGCCCCTGGGCCGTTACGAAACAGGGTGCCGGTCAAATCTTTGGGAAGGTTGCCGCGGATGTTGCTAATCCAGTTATTGCGCTCGTCTTGAAGCGCGAGAAAACCTCGGTGAAAATCGCAGTTGCGTTGTGCAACATTGATCAGTTTCGCTTCAGCGTTCATCAATTAGCCTCTGGCACAGAGTGATCTACGGCGGGTAGAAGAATGTCGATACTGCTATCAATAAGTGCATCGATTAGCGGAGGGACATCGACATTGAACCCGTCCAGCATTTTGTGGTTATAGAGATCAATCAGCCCATGCGTGTTGGTCAGCAAGGTAATGACACGAACCCAGATGGTGTCTGGTCCAAAGCCGTCCTCGGCAATCCCTGCGATACCTGGCATTGATGAGTCTGCTTCTGGCGCTGTTAGTGTGACACCTGATTGGCTTAGCAACGCAGCAAATAGGTCGATCATGCGATTGGAGGTGCGCTGCCGCAGGTCGCCCGTGAGATCGCTGTCGTCACTTTCAAGATCTTCTCGCAGCTGCAGCGGCGGGTGCACCATAAGCTCCCAGTAACCGGTCCAATCATGAGCAAAGCGCACGGCTGATTTTAACAGGCCCGCCAATTTGTCCCGGGGTTCCTCGAAACTGGCGATACCTTCTTTGGTGTAGCTATCGAGCAGTTCATAGCCGCGTTGAGTGGTTTCTATAAACAGTTGCCGCTTGCTGGGGAAATAGTTGTAAAGGTTGGCGGCTGTCATATCGACGCTAGCCGCCAGTGCGCGCATGGATAGCTGGCTGATGCCTTCTGAAGCCATGACTTTAGCCGCTTCGTCCATGATGCGCTGTTTTTGAACAACGATTTCCTCAGCAGAAAAGGCTTGCCTAGGCATGACTTTTATAATCCTCTAAAGGCGTGCAACTCGCGAGAACAGACATCTGCTCAATCTGACTAATATTTTCAATGAACATATGTTAACTTAACGTACGTTAAAATATCAAGTGGCACCTCTGCGGGTTCGCCAATAGACGTAGTGACGAATTGTGGCGGTGAGGAATAGCCGTGGTGACTCGCGAAGGTCGCGGGGTAGACTGCGAAGGACCTCATAAACAGCGAGAGATTTAATGTCGGCGGGTAATGCAGGAGTTTTTATGCCAGTGGTTCTGGCGCTCGGATACGTGACCCTAGCAATTTTTTTGTTGGGTATGGCAAGCCAAATCTATAAAAAAATTAAGAGTCGGCCGCGTCTAGACATCACCGATCAATGGGTGGTCGTCACGGGTTGTGACTCGGGTATTGGTGAGGGCGTTGTGACCGCCCTATCAATAAGTGGTGCCAAGGTTGTCGCTTGCTGCTACACCGAAATCGGCGCAAATGCGGCTCGAGCTGCGGGGGCAACATGGGCGCCGCACTTTGATTTAAGTGACGACGATGCCGTTTGTGATGTTGCGGAGCAAATTCTGACCCAGACTGGCGGCGCTCTGTGGTGCGTAGTGCATGCGGCTGGCACCGTGTTACCCGGTTTTATCGACTATCAGCCAATTAAGTTTTATCGCGACGTCATGGCGGTCAATTTTTTTGCCCCGGTGCTATTAACGCAAAAGCTGCTTACGGCGCTGCGGCGTTGCCAAGGTCGAGTGATTTTGGTGAGTAGCGTCGATGGCATTGTGAGCCTGCCGGGCAATGCGCCCTACGACGCTTCGAAATTTGCAATTGAAGCCTACGCCGATGCTTTGCGAACTGAGCTGTCACTCTGTGGTGTCGGGGTAAGCGTGATTAACCCGGCAACAATGCGCACCCCAATGGCAGATGCTTTTTTCCCGGCTCACCGCAAAACTTGGAAAGCCATGGCTGCTGAAGATCCCGAGGGCGATTGGCAAGCACTGTGGCCTGAATCCTGGCTTGATCAATACGTCGAAAAGAATACGCAGCAATTGCGCAGCATTGCGGAGGACCCTGCGGCGGCTGTGAACGATATTGTTCACGCGGCTACAGCCGTTCATCCAAAGTTGCGCTATCTCAGTGGTCGGCTGGCAAAAACTTTTTTCTACGCACTGTGGCTGATGCCCGAGTCTTGGTCGCTACGTATTAAGCGATTGACCGTTCAACCCCAGCCACCGAGGAGCGGCACATGAATATTTCGGGATTACTGCATATCAATATCAATTGTCGCGATTTCGAGCGCTCAAAACAGTTTTACGAGATGCTGGGTTTCACCGTGATCATGCCCGTGCCCCCACAAGGGAGTGGCGACGCTGCCGCTGCTGTTGGCATGAAACGTTATCAGGTAAAAGGTGCGCTCATGAAACACCCGAGCCGCATCGTGATCGACTTGTTGGAGTGGGTAGAGCCTTACGAATCCGGCTCGCCTTATAACAGCATGGCGCATCCGGGCATCGCTCGGGTTGCTTTTACAACGGCTGCTCTTGACGATGACATTGCCATTCTGACGCGAGCAGGCGTCGAGTTCTTGTCAGAGGGGCCGGCTCAGGTGGCAGGACCAAAGGACTCACAAGTTCGCTTCATCTGCTTTAAAGATCCTGATGGCACGGTACTTGAACTGGTTGAGATGGGTTGATTTTTCAGCCATCGGGAAGGGGTTCCAGCGGTTTTTGTGTTTGAGTTGGGTTCTTGGCTTACCCGTTACTGCCGATCATTGTCGTGTAAGCAGACGCGACTCACCGTACCCACAGTCAGAATCTCTGGTCACCATTGTCCAGGGTGGCGTACACCAAATCTTGAGGGCACCTTTTCGGCACTTTGTTTGCCCATACCCGAATGCTCGTAAAAACAAGCTTCTCCAAAAATCGTTGGTGGTGCTTTTAAATCTCCCCGAGATTGCGCTCTCGGGTCAATGTCGAACCCGCTTATCGCACCGAGTTTTTATGCTTTTGCACGCGCAAATTCTATGGTGAAAGTGGCGCCTCCATCGGGAGAATTAGTGGCAGAAATAGACGCACCCATGTCGGTCAGTAGCTTGTAAGTGACCGACAAGCCTAGCCCCGTTCCTTCGCCCGTTTCCTTGGTGGTATAGAAGGGGTCAAAGATGTGAGGGAGGGTATGATCATCAATGCCTGCGCCTGAGTCGGAAATTTCAATTTTGCTACCGATGGTGTCGCTATAAAGAGAAATCCTGATTCTTTTATGCCCTGATGGGTTGTATTTATTCACAGCATATTCAGCGTTACTCAGCACATTGAGTATTACCTGCTCTAGTTCCAGCTTTTTGCCTGTAATAATAATGTCCTCATCGGGCTTTTCATAAATGAGATCAATATTTTGTAAGCGGTACTGCTCGGCAGTGAGCGACAAAGCCCCCGCAATAACTGACTGAACAATAACCTGAGCCTGTGGCCCCTGTTCTGAATGACCAAAGAGTCGCATATGATCGGTGATAACGGCGGCTCGTTCGATTTGTTGGTCAATGCGTTTTAATTTTGATTGGATAAACTCCGAATCTACCGGCTCTTCTTTTGCGATGGCAAAGGAGATTTTTTTGAGCAGGTTTTGCGCCAGAAGACGAATAATGGCAAGGGGTTGATTGATTTCATGAGCGATCGAGGTCGTCATCTCACCGAGCGTTGTTAATCTCGAGCTGTGCATGACCTGTTGCTGCACGCGTTTCAGCGCTGTGATGTCTTGTCCAACGCATATGATGCCAATGGCGTCGCCCTGTGCGTTGCGATGTGGTGCCATATTCCAGACAAAATCGAGGTGCTGACCGTCGTTGCCGGTCATTTGAATTTCCAAATTAGTCACGGGCTGACCCCGCAGCGTGGTTTTTAGGCTCTCCAGCAAACGCTCTATCCCTGGGCCGGGGGGGAGCAATTCTGATAGTGGACGATGCCAATGGCTGGTGTTATCGGCTATTAACAGAGCCTGGGCATCGGCATTGGCATCGCGCAGCAGATAATGGTTATCGACCACCAGCATGCATGCAGCGGCCTGCTCAACAAGCGTTGCATTGTACGAAGCCTGCGTTTCCAGAGACAGGAGTAGCTTTCTTTGGAAAGCTAAAATCCGAGAGACCGCTGAGGAAATAAAGCCCCCCCAGCATGACAATAGTGAGTACGGCGGTAATCCAAGTCTGCGGCGACTGATGATAATCGTTTGTTGCAGCCGATACGTTCATATTGCCGGTCACAAATACCCATCCAAAAATTATCAGGCTGATAGCGCTCAGGGCAATTGCTGCATAGGCATATTTGGTTTCTGCAAATAAGGCTGTCAGAACAATAAAAACCAGCAGCATTAATTTGCCGCCGCCGAGGTGCCCAAAGGACCATAAGCCCGATATGGCAAGAATATAGATTGAACCCAGTAACGCAGTCACTCGGAATTCATAGCTCAAACTGCGTTTTTTGAGAGTGACCTAAATCAGTGCTGAAAGTGCAAGAACCTGAATGACCATAACCGGTGTGAGCCCGAAGTCAGAGATTCTCGACAAACTTCCCAGCAGAGCCGGAGCGCCGAGCACGCACAGCACGGTCAAAATGGTATTGCACATGTGGCTGCTCAGGTCTGCGAGCTGTGCGTCAGAATTTGGTGTGTCGAGGTCAGCCGGTGTTGAAGACGGTTCACTTAACATCGATGCGTATTTCATGAGAGCGACTTATCTTTAGAGAATCAACGCCTATATTAAAGGATCAGAAAACGCTCTGGAATGGCTTAAATTATTGATTTTATAAATTTATATTTATTATTATTAATTCAGCATTTAATTTTATCAGTGCGTCCGATTCGGTATTCGCAAAGCGTGTCGGTCCCTATCCAAAAATTTTTGAGGGTCAGTGCCGGAACTCTCAAGATTTAAATTAGGAAAAGGTACTGTGCCGGCAGAGATCCGGGTGCTGGTTTTTGACCTTAAAAGCGCAGTCGAGTATTTTGTGGCCATTTCGAGACTTGGCTAAGGGGACCTACTGTGGTCGATATTTCTAAATCGATTGATCTTTGTGCGGCTTATTATGGCACGCAGGCTGAAGCTATGCGGCACTACCTCGAGGCGGGACAGGCCGCGGCGCTAAGTTTAGATAATCGAGGTCCTATTCGTTTTGACGAAGCAGGTGGTCTTGATCCAAAAATTCGTGAGGCGTATTCCCGCTACGGGTTTTATGTTTTTACTAATGTGCTGAGGAAAGAAGAACTCGCCGATATTAAGGCTGATTTGGGCGCAATGCGGAAAAGTTTCCCCACGGGGCCCGAAAGCGCTGTCGACGCTGATGGGCAGCCGGCCCTGGGTGCCGATTGTAAAGCACTAACGTTAGTTTGGTCTAAGCCACTAGGAGATCCATTGGGTGGTACTGCGCTGGCAAATGGGCGTCATCAGGTCAAGATGTTTGAGCCTAAGGCTGCTGAGGAGGCTCCCGCCGCGGCACCTTTTATTCTGTTGGGATCGCTTCAGTTCTCCGACGCTTGTCTACGTACCTATGCCCATCCACAGCTGCTGCGGGTTGCGGAGGCGATTAATGGGCCCGACTTCGCGCCATTTAATGAGGCACTGTTTATTAAAGACCCCGGTATTGGGGCTGCAGTTTCATGGCACCAAGATGGCGTTACTCATTGGGACAGCGACGACTTCGATGAGGATATTCACGGTTTCAATTTCATGGCGCAGGTTTATGGCAGCACTGCAGTCAATGGCGTTTGGGTTGTGCCGGGTACGCATAAGTCGGGCAAAATCGATATTAATCAACTCGTGGCAGAAGCGGGTAGTGAGCGTCTGGAGGGTGCTGTCCCTCTGGTTTGTAACCCCGGTGATGTTGTGGTTTGTAACCGACAGTTGGTCCATGGATCATTTCCTAATTGTGG
>JAQXAF010000048.1 GCA_029253085.1 Luminiphilus sp.
TTGTTCGACCCGGTAAATAAAGGGGGCCACCAGCATTTCGGGGCGGTCTGCCCGCCATCCGGTATTGAGGTCACCCAGGGCACAGACTTCACATCCCAACGCATCAAGATCTAAGGCTATCTCCTCACGAGTTTCTCGGATCGCACAAAACCGGTCGTCGATGTCACCGGGATCTCGCCGGCCTCCGGGAAAGGCCATGTGCCCTGACCACGGATCTCCCTCGCGCTGGGCGCGACGAATCATAAGAAGGCAAAGCTCTCCTTCAGCTTCGTGTAAGACAATCGCAACCGCAGCGCGGCGAGTCACCTCACCGTAGGCACGATTTGGCTTTTCATAACGCTGCAGACGCGGCATGAGCTGATTAAAAACCATCAGGACCCTTATCTCTCGGCACTTAAACGGGGCAATAAAAGTTTGTTCACAATCTTTCGAACCGTTGAAAAACTGCTGGCAAGTTTACACACCTTGAAAGTTCTGCGCTGCTGTCACTGGAAATGTGAAGATGACAGCATTGCCCACTTGCTACAGGGCCTTACGCAGTGACATCGGTTATCATCGACGCATTCATTTAGCCACTCAAGGACAGCACAAAGTGACGCGATATTCTGTTTACGCGATCGGGGCAGCATTGGTCGACACCGAAATTCAGGTGAATGACAGCGAGCTGGGAGCAATGGCCGTAGAAAAAGGCGTCATGACCTTAGTCGACGAGGACCGTCAAGCGGAGCTAATGGGTCACCTTCAAGGCCACTTAGTGGGCGCGAGCCATGCTTCAGGGGGCAGCGCCGGCAACAGCATGATTGCTACGGCCTTATTCGGCGCGCCAACCTTTATGAGCTGCAAGGTAGCCGATGATGCAGATGGCGATATTTACCTCGCTGATCTCGAGGCGTCTGGAGTGGCTCACAGCCTAACGAATAAGCGCGGAAGTGGGACCACGGGCAAATGCTTGGTACTGATTACTCCCGATGCCGAGCGGAGTATGAACACTTTTTTGGGGGTGTCTGAGACCTTATCCACCGCCGAGGTCGATGATCAGGCGATTGCTACCTCAGACTGGGTTTACCTCGAGGGTTATCTGGTCACGTCACCCACGGGGCATGAGGCAGCGCTGCACACACGAAAGGTTGCCGAGGCCAATAACGTAAAGACCGCCATTAGCTTTTCAGATCCTGGCATGGTCATGTACTTCCGCGACAACATGGAACAGCTGGTGGGGGATGGTGTCGATCTGGTCTTCTGTAACGAAGCCGAGGCCCTTGAATGGGGTGGCACTGACCGCCTGGACGTAGCTATGGAAGCCATCAAAAAGGTCGCGAAGCGCTTTGTTGTGACCTTGGGAGCCAAGGGCGCGGTTGCCTTTGATGGCAGTCAACTCTTTGAGGTTGACGCGCAGACTGTCGACGCCCTCAACACCAATGGCGCCGGAGATATGTTTGCGGGTGCTTTTTTATATGCGCTCTCGCGAGGCGAGGGTTTTGGAAGAGCCGCAGAATTTGCAGTCCGCGCTGCAGGAGAAGTCGTAAAATATTTTGGACCACGCTTGCAAGCCGAGGGCTACCCTGCGCTGCGCCAGGAATTTTTTGGTGATTAAATAGCCAACGCCTTAGGTAAAAATTAACGCAGCACATTTAAGGATGAGATCGAAACCATGACTGAGCAGACGACTAAGCCCGCAATCAAACCCGACCCGCTCTACCAAATGCTGCGACACGAAGATGTTGACGCCTTTAACGCGAGTCGCGACACAATGGATACCAGCCATTTGAAAAGTGGTGACTACCGAGGTCGTGATTTGCGCAAGCTAAACGCGGCAGGATTAGATTTCTCCAATGCCTATTTTCGTAATGCCGACCTCTCGGGCATCGATTTTCGTGAGACCAACCTGCGAGGAGCAAGCCTAATGGATGCTAAGGTCTCCGGGGTTTATTTCCCATCAGAGCTTAGCCCTGAAGAAATTCGACTATCCCTAAACACGGGTACCCGCCTCCGCTATGACCAAAAGAGCTGAATCATCCATGGCAGCGTCTATATCTCGATCATCTGGGCTTCGATCATTTGGGCTTCGATCATTTTTTCTAGGACTGCTCCTTGGCATACCACTGCTCACTCAGGGTCAGGGTTTGAGCGACCTCGTTGGGCAGTCTGATGAATTCCTGCCGGTTCACGAGGCATACCAACTTGAAGTCGAGATAGTATCAGGGCAAGAAATACGCCTTTATTGGCAGGTGGCGGATGATTACTACCTTTATCAACACCGATTCAAAGCCAAATTACAGAACGAGCAAGGGCTCATTAACACCACCTTTGAATTTTCTCCCGCCCTAGACAAGAACGACGAATTTTTTGGTGATGTCAGTGTCTACTACACCTACGCGGATATCCGGCTGCTGAGCGACCAGGATTTTTCTGAGGCTAAATTATCGATCACGTCACAAGGCTGTGCCGATGCCGGACTTTGCTACCCGCCATACACCGAACACTTCATCGTCAATGGACAAACCGGAACCGTCGAAAAGGATGACGGCAGCAGCACCCTGGCAACAAAAACCGCCGGCAAAACATCCGCTTCCAAGGAGCAGCAAGGCGACAATACGGGCCCATCGTTGTTCCTAGCCCTAGTTTTTGCTTTTTTAGGCGGCGTTATTCTCAATGCCATGCCCTGTGTTTTCCCAATCCTATCCCTCAAGGTCCTAGGCTTCGCCACCGGCGATCCCAATACCCACCACCGCCACACGTGGTGGTACTTAATCGGTGTGGTTGTCAGCTTTGTGGCGGTCGCCAGTGTCTTAATGACGTTACAAGGTATGGGTTCAGCCATCGGTTGGGGGTTTCAACTGCAGTCACCGGGCTTCGTCATTGCCCTCGCGTACTTGTTCACGGCCATGGGCTTATCGTTGTCAGGTATGGTGCAATTTGGCGGAAGCCTCATGAACCTCGGTGGCAACCTCGCGAGTCAAGGCGGTAACCGCGGCAGCTTTTTCACAGGGGTTCTTGCCGTCGTCGTCGCTAGCCCTTGCACCGCCCCTTTTATGGGTTCAGCTTTGGGCTTCGCACTGACTCAACCCGCACCTATTGCCCTGTCGGTATTCGCCGCCTTGGGTGTTGGCATGGCGAGCCCCATGGTGCTGCTCAGCTACAGTGCGCTGGCGCGTCGGGTCTTGCCAAAACCCGGCGCCTGGATGGAGACCCTCAAAGAGCTGCTCGCCTTTCCTCTCTACGCCACCGCCGTCTGGCTTCTCTGGGTAGCGGGCAAGCAAGCCGGAGTTGATACCATGGCGACTGCATTGGCAGGATTGGTCATGCTCGCTTTGGGCTTATGGCTTTACCGTGGTAGCCCACTTCGCCGTTTTATTGCCTTGCTGTGCATTGGCCTTGCTGTATTCCTCGCGACCCTGCGAGGACCCACAACAGGCGCCGGCATTGAAGCCCAACGTGAAGGTACGGTGACCTGGTCAGAAACAACGCTTCAAGGCCTGCGCGACGAGGGAGTTCCGGTTTTTGTCGACGTCACTGCCGACTGGTGCATTACCTGCCTTGCCAATGAGCAAGCAGTGCTGTTCACTGATGCAATGACCGCAGCTTTTGCCGAAAAAGGCGTTGTTTATATGGTCGCCGACTGGACTCAATATGATCCGGTAATTGGCACTTTTGTAAACAGCCACGGTCGCAGTGGCATTCCACTTTATGTTATGTACCCGCCCAAAGGTGACCCTTTCATACTGCCGCAATTACTCACCCCCGGGATCGTGCGCGACGCACTTGATCGCGTGTCGAGCCTAGGACCTGCAAAATGACTCTTTGTATTTCACTTGTTCGTCGAGCGTTTTCTTCATCCCGACGCATTAAAGCTGGCTGGCTTGTGGCATTCCTTAGTGTGGGTGTCAGCCCAATGACCGTCGCCCAATTGGGCTTGGACCAACTCTGGGTGCGAGCTATGCCCCCCACACAATCGATGACAGCCGCCTATGGCCTGCTGTCTAACCAAGGCGATGTGCCGTTGATCATAAGCGGTGCCAGCTCTAGCGTTGCAGCGGACACCACGCTGCATGAGAGCATCCAAACCGGAGATCGCATGACCATGGTCCCAGTCGCCGAGGTAACGTTAGCACCGGGTGAAGTCCTTGAACTCAAACCCGCGGGTTTACACTTGATGCTGATGGGTATTAAGGCGATGCCAGCCACCGGCTCGGAGGTGGAAATTTGTTTGCTCAGCGCGGAGGATAAAACCTGCGCAACCGCCATCGTGCAACGGGATGCCGACAGCATGAATCATCACCACCATTGAGGAATCTAGCCTGATGCCTGTAATCACCCGGATTCGTACTTTCTTTCAGCAAGCCCGAGACTCTTTGGTGTTATCGGGCTTCTCCAATACAGACGGCCCCATGGGTAAGATCGTCGCCGGTGTTGGCGCCCTTTATGTGCTTGCCATGATTGTTCTTGCCATCTGGTGGAGCGCCGCCCCCTCCGCTTTTGACATGAATACTAAAACTCAGGAGTACGCAGCCGCTAGTGGGCAGCCCCTCGTTCCCGGCAGTGCCACCACCCTTGCGCTGATCGAAGTCATTGATACCCTGCTGGAAAAAGACGGGGGCTACACCCATAACGACCTGCTACCGCCGGGTTTGTTCATGGATAACATGCCCAACTGGGAATATGGCGTATTGGTGCAATCACGAGATCTTGCCAGAGCACTGCGAGAGGTCTTAAGTCGTTCACAAAGCCAATCTCGTGAAGATGTAGACCTCACGCTCGCTGAGCCAAGGATCAACTTTCAATCAGACAGCTGGATACTTCCGGCTTCTGAACGGGAATACCGCAGCGCCAATAAATACCTTAAGGCCTACTTAGCGCGCCTACCTGAGAAGGGTTCTGAAGGCGCGCAATTTTATGCACGAGCCGACAATTTAGGCTTTTGGCTGGGGATGATTGAAAAGCGCTTGGGCAGCCTGTCACAGCGTTTATCAGCAAGTGTTGGGCAACGACGGTTAAATACCGACCTGGCAGGAGACCCCACAGCGTCAGCTTCAACCAATGAACCCGAAGACCAAGAAATCAAAACACCCTGGTCCGAGATTGACGATGTGTTCTATGAAAGTCGTGGTGCCGCCTGGGCCTTGATTCACTTTTTAAAGGGTGCGGAAATCGATTTCGCCAGCGTTTTAGAAAAAAAGAATGCCCGGGTCAGCTTGCAGCAAATCATTAGAGAGCTTGAGGCAACACAGGGAACTGTCTGGAGCCCAATAATTCTCAACGGCTCGGGCTTTGGTCTATGGGCCAATCACTCCTTAGTCATGGCTAACTATATTTCACGGGCAAATGCCGCCCTAATTGACCTTCGCGAGTTGCTGGCCCAAGGCTAGCGTGGCGCCAGTTATTTGCAACGCTCACTCACTAGCCCAAAGCCTTGCAATTCGGAGCTCTTGCGACCTAAACAGTTTCATCGAACTGGCAATGATTGCCTGCCTCAGCTTTGGGGACCTAGAAACCGATCGATCGATGAAAAAAGCGAACCTTAGAAGCGTCACTGCGACAGCTTTTCACCGGCTAGCAGCGTCCAGCCCTCTTTTTCTTGCACCGCAGTAAGAGCGACCCAAGGCTTATAGGTCTCCATTAACACCTCAGCTTGCTCACTCAGCAGACCCGCAAGAATCAACCGACCACCCGGATTTATTAAATCGATTAATGTCGGCGCCAGCGCCGCTAAAGGGCCTGCAAGTATATTGGCTACTACCAGATCAACAGGCCGCAACCGCGCCTGAGTATCTGCCTGAGAAACCAAAAACACATCAAGCGCTTCCTGAGTGATCGCGTTGCGCTGAGCGTTATCGAGTGTTGCAGTTACCGCTTGCGGATCATTGTCGACCGCAAAGGCTTTGGACGCGCCCAGCTTTAAACCGGCAATGGCCAAAATGCCAGAGCCACAGCCGTAGTCTATGAGGTTCATACCGGGTTGAATGCAGGCGTCGAGCTCGGCCAGACACATGGCGGTGGTGGGATGTGTTCCCGTACCAAAGGCAAGACCCGGATCCAGATGAATATTGACGGCATCTGGATCAGGCGGCTCACACCAACTGGGACATATCCAAAGCCGACGCCCCATTTTCAACGGCTCGAAATCTGCCATCCAAGCACGTTCCCAATCTTGATCGGGAACAAAATTAGCCTCCGTCGCTAATGCGGTCACCCACGGTGATGGCACATCGGTCAGGATTGGAGACAGGTCGCGACCCGCTTCAAACAAGGCAACCAGCTTAATATTTTGCCAAAGCGGGGTCTCACCGGGCCCCGGCTCTAAAAGAGGCTCGTCAGCATTGTCTTCGAGAGTCACCGCGAGGGCACCCTGCTCAAACAACCATGCCTCAAGATTATCGAGGTGATCAGGGGTTGTACTGAAGCGCAGCTCTTGCCAACCCGTATCGGTCAATTCTCGTGTTCCAGCTTGCTCTCGAGGTAGTGAATGCTGACGCCACCCGCCATAAATGAGGGGTCAACCACCAGCTGTCGGTGAAGCGCTGCGTTGGTTCGGATACCCTCGACAACCAGCTCATCGAGAGCCTGGCGCATTTTAATCAGTGCTCCAGCACGGGTATCCCCATGGGTGATCAACTTGCCGATCAGGCTGTCGTAATGCGGTGGCACCGTGTAGCCGCTGTAAACGTGTGAATCAACACGAACCCCGGGGCCGCCCGGCGCATGAAATGTGTTGATCTTACCCGGCGACGGCAAAAAATTTCGAGGGTCTTCGGCATTGATTCGACACTCTAAAGCGTGCCCGTTGAACACCACATCTTCCTGACGAATCGAGAGCTTTTCACCTGAGGCAATTAGTAATTGCTCTCGGACAATATCTACACCGGTGATCATCTCAGTGACCGGATGCTCAACCTGAACCCGCGTATTCATTTCAATGAAATAAAACCCGCCGTCTTCGTACAAAAACTCGAAGGTACCCGCGCCGCGATAACCAATATCGATACAAGCCTTGACGCAGGCATCACCGATCTCAGCCCGCAGCTTCTCATCGATACCGGGTGCCGGCGCCTCTTCAATAACTTTCTGATGTCGCCGCTGAAGCGAGCAATCGCGATCGCCCAAATGGATGGCGTTACCTTGACCGTCGGCGAGGATCTGAATCTCGACGTGGCGCGGCCGTTGAAGGAACTTTTCGATATAAACCACCGGTGACCCAAAAGCCGCCTTAGCTTCAGACTGTGTAACTTGAATCGAGCTAAGCAGCACTTCCTCGTTGTGAACCACACGCATTCCGCGCCCGCCACCACCCGCTGCAGCCTTTACAATAACGGGATAACCGATATCTCGAGCAATACGTAAAATCTCATCGGGATCCTCTGGAATAGCCCCTTCGGAACCCGGCACCGTTGGCACACCCGAGCGTTGCATTTGGTGCTTTGCCGACACTTTGTCACCCATCAGGCGAATGGTCTCGGCTGTGGGTCCAATAAATACAAAGCCGCTTTTCTCGACCTGCTCAGCAAAATCAGCATTTTCTGATAAAAACCCGTAGCCCGGGTGAATCGCATCAGTATTTGTTACCTCGGCGACGCTAATAATCGCAGGCACATTTAAGTAGCTCTGTGCAGAATTTGGCGGCCCAATACAAACGGCCTGATCTGCGAGTCGGACATGCTTCAATTCACGATCTGCGGTGGAGTGAACAGCTACCGTCTCGATGCCTAACTCTCGGCAAGCACGCAGAATCCTCAGGGCAATTTCGCCACGGTTGGCGATCAAAACTCTCTCTAACATCAAATGATTCCTCTCGGTCGGTAGCGCAGAGAGCTACCTACAGGCTCAGGCAATGGTGATGAGGGGTTGGTCAAACTCTACCGGCTCGCCATCTACGACGTGAATCGCAGTCACCGTACCGGCCCGATCGGCTTCAATCTGATTCATCATCTTCATGGCTTCAACAATGCATAGGACATCGCCGACCCGCACTGTTTGCCCCACCTCTATAAAAGCACCGGCCTCTGGGCTGGGTGATCGATAGAACGTACCCACCATGGGAGACAGCACTGCGTTATCTGTTGAGATCGTCTCTACCACTGGTTCTGCTGCTGCGGGAATGGCTGCGGGCGCTGAGGCGGCCGCCATAGGTGCGGGCATGGCGGGCGGCGCATAGTTTACGGCCGCTTGGGCAGCGTAGCTGTTGCGGCTGATACGAACTGACTCCTCTCCCTCAATGATTTCAATTTCGTCAATATTTGACTCTTCCAACAGCTCAATCAACTTTTTGACTTTGCGAATATCCATAGTGTCGACCCTCAAGCAGGCTTAAAATTGGGAGTAAGTTTTTTTAATGCACCGGCCAGGGCGCAGTCGTAACCGAAACTGCCTAGGCCACAGATAACACCCTCGGCAATATCAGACAAATAACTGTGTTGACGAAAAGCTTCCCGAGCATGCACGTTGGAGATGTGCACCTCGATAAAAGGGATAGCCACCCCGAGCAGGGCATCGCGCAGCGCAATGCTGGTATGCGTAAAGGCCGCGGGGTTAATGATGATGAAGCGTGTATCGGCCGAAGGCGCGCCATGGATCGTATCGATTAGTTCGTGCTCTGCATTGCTCTGTACGCAGGAAAACGAAACACCTGAGCGCTCTGCCTCAGCACGCAGACGGGCAGTGATCATCTCTAAAGACTCACTGCCGTAGCGTTCAGGCTCTCGTGTACCCAACAAGTTTAAATTGGGCCCGTTGATTAACAAAATATCAGACATCTCGACAGTTCGCTGCTAGTTCACGTCAGTTATATTGATTTTCGACACATTCTGAACGATACGACTCAACCTGTCTAATGGATTGGCGCAAATGAATCGCCACCTTTTGCTGGGAAAATCAAGGCGGACCTGGCGCTAGCATCCCTAACAAGTGGTTAAAATTTAACCTTTCCACTTCATCCTTTCGCCATTGCGCTGTATGCTTTGCAACCCCGTTCGCACCCCGGTAAGTCTTAGTGACTGATACGCCAACCCCAAAAGTGATCCGCTCCTCTCTGCACACGGCGGCGGAGACAGGGACGAAGATACCTGCATATTTGCAGATTGGTGCGTTTAAGCTGGCTAACCCCGTGGCACTCGCACCCATGGCTGGCGTCACTGACTTACCCATGCGAGAGCTGTGCATGGGCCTCGGCGCAGGCATGGCCGTTGCAGAAATGCTCACCTCCGACCCCAAACTACTCGCATCACGCAAATCGTCTTTGCGCCGCCGTCACAGCGCCCAAGGCGGTCTCAGATCGGTGCAAATTGTCGGCAGTGAGCCTCAGCAGTTGGCCGACGCCGCGCGACTCAACGCCGATGACGGCGCCGATATTATTGACATCAATATGGGCTGCCCGGCTAAAAAGGTTTGTAAAAAGGCCGCAGGCTCAGCGCTTTTGGCCGATGAAAATCGGGTTGCTGAAATTTTAAAGGCGGTGGTGTCGGCGGTCGACGTGCCGGTAACACTAAAAATTCGCACGGGGATCTCCCCGCAACAACGTAATGGTGTGACCATTGCAAAAATTGCAGAGGACGCCGGGATTCAATTGCTCACTGTTCATGGCAGAACAAGAGCCGACCGTTTTAAAGGAAAGGCTGAGTATCAGACGATCGGACGTATCGTCGATGCCGTCAGTATTCCGGTGCTAGCCAATGGTGACATCACGACGCCGGAACAGGCTCTGGCAGTACTGCGGCAGACCGGTGCAGCGGGCATCATGATTGGCCGCGCAGCTCTGGGACGCCCCTGGCTACCTGGAGCTATTGCACAATCATTAGCCGGCGTGCGAACACTTCCGCCCACATTAGCCGAGCGTTTTTTACAGATGCGCTGCCACCTAACCGCCCTGCATGATTTTTATGGTGATTTCATGGGCATTCGTATTGCCCGAAAGCACGTGGGCTGGTTTTTAGATGCGATTGAAAATGACCTGCCCAATGCTTTCACCGGATGGAAACGCCACTTCAACACGCTGGAAGATGCCGAAGCACAGCAGGCCCTGCTACAAAGCTTTGAACTGAGGTGTAGTGATAACCCCTCTTCGCTTCGCTATAACGAACTCGCGGCGTGACCGCAGAAAAAAACACCGTCGCTCCACGCCCCCTTCGCGAAAGTGCCAAGGAGAGCATTACACATTTTTTTGAGCAACTTGATGGCGCCACCTGCAGCGATCTTCACGCACTGGTGCTTGCTCAGGTTGAAGAACCCCTGTTTCGAGCGGTTTTGCAAGAAACGGGCGGCAACCAAAGTAAAGCCGCCGCGATGTTAGGCCTCAACCGAGGCACGCTGCGTAAAAAGCTTCGTCAGTACCATCTCATTTAAAATTTACCCACCTCGCTCTTTAGGACCCTTCACATCATGACTGAGTCACACCTTGCTCCTGTACGCCGCGCCCTAATCAGTGTCTCTGACAAAACCGGCATCGTCGATTTTGCGAAGGCATTGATCGATCGTCACGTGGTTTTACTGTCTACTGGAGGCACCTGCAAATTGCTCCGGGAAGCTGGGCTGCCCGTTACCGAAGTTTCTGACCATACCGGCTTTCCAGAAATGATGGACGGGCGTGTTAAAACACTCCACCCCACCATCCATGGCGGAATTTTAGGTCGTCGCGGTACCGACGATGACGTCATGGCTAACCATGACATTGCCCCTATCGATATGGTCGTGGTAAACCTGTATCCCTTCGAGGCCACCGTTGCCCGCCCGGACTGCAGCCTTGAAGATGCGATTGAGAATATCGATATTGGTGGACCCACTATGGTCCGTGCCGCCGCAAAGAATCATCGTGACGTCACCATTGTTGTCGACGCCGGGGACTATGCCTGCCTTATTGAGGAGCTCGACGCCCACGACAATGCCATCAGGCACGAAACTCGCTTTGATCTCGCTATCAAAGCCTTTGAACATACGGCACATTATGACGGCGCTATTGCTAACTACTTTGGCCAGCAGCTAGGCAACGGTAGCGAGGGCTTTCCTCGCACGCTCAACCTGCAATTGGTCAAAGCTGAAACCATGCGCTATGGCGAAAACCCCCATCAGCAGGCCGCCTTTTATCGTGAGCACGCCCCCAAGGAAGTTGGCATCGCAACCGCCACGCAGCTGCAAGGGAAGGCCCTGTCCTACAATAACGTCGCCGATACCGACGCGGCATTGGAATGCGTGAAAAACTTCCATGAGCCCGCTTGCGTCATCGTGAAGCACGCAAATCCTTGTGGCGTTGCTGTATCTGGCTCCTTGAGTGAAGCCTACGATCTCGCGTTTAATACCGACCCCGAATCTGCCTTCGGTGGCATTATCGCATTCAACCGAGAGTTGGACGCCGCTACCGCCCAGACTATTGTTGACCGCCAATTTGTTGAGGTCATTATCGCTCCAGAGATCAATGCTGCGGCGTTACCTGTGATTGCCGCAAAGAAGAATATCCGCGTTCTCAAAACCGGTGAGTGGGACTCGCCCGTGGGCGCTCAAGACTTCAAGCGCGTCAATGGTGGCATGCTGGTGCAAGATCGTGACGACGGCATGATTAGTCGAGACGACCTAAAGGTGGTCAGCCAACGCCAGCCCACCGAACAAGAGTGGCTCGATTTGCTGTTTGCTTGGAAGGTCGCCAAATTTGTTAAGTCTAACGCCATTATTTATGCGGCCAATAATCGGACCATTGGCGTGGGTGCAGGGCAAATGTCCCGGGTCAATTCCGCTCGCATTGCTGCGATTAAAGCAGAGCATGCCAAGCTTGAGGTTCGAGGCGCCATCATGGCATCGGATGCGTTTTTCCCCTTCCGCGATGGTATCGACAATGCCGCAGAACGTGGCATTGCTGCGGTAATCCAGCCCGGCGGCTCGATTCGTGATGACGAAATTATCGCGGCTGCCGATGAAGCCGGGATGGCCATGGTGTTCACAGGCATGCGACATTTCCGCCACTAATCGGCAACAAGGAGACTAAAGATGAATATTCTTGTTGTAGGTAGTGGTGGTCGCGAGCACGCGCTGTGTTGGAAACTTGCCCAGGCGGCACACGTTGACCGTGTCTATGCCGCGCCTGGAAATGCCGGTACAGCGGGTGAAGCCGGGGTGACTAATGTCGCACTCGACGTCTTGGACTTTAATGGCTTAGCCGAGTTTTCCGAGAGCCATAACGTTGCTCTGACCGTGATCGGCCCAGAAGCACCGTTAGTGGGCGGGGTCGTTGACTACTTTACGGCTCGAGGACTCCCCTGCTTCGGACCCAGTCAGGCGGCGGCACAACTAGAAGGTTCCAAGGCTTTTACCAAGGATTTTCTCGCCCGCCACAATATTCCCACCGGTGCCTACGCCAACTTCACAGAACTCGAGCCCGCATTGGCTTACCTGCGCGCCCAAGGCGCACCCATTGTCGTCAAAGCTGACGGCCTGGCTGCAGGGAAGGGGGTCATCGTTGCCGAAACACTGGCTCAGGCCGAAGCGGCCGTTACCGATATGCTATCGGGGAACGCCTTTGGAGAGGCCGGCTGCCGGGTGGTCATTGAGGAATTTCTAGCTGGTGAAGAGGCCAGCTTCATCGTCATTGCCGATGGTCAACACGCGCTCCCCATGGCAAGCAGTCAAGACCATAAGCGTATTGGCGAGGGCGACACGGGACCCAATACCGGGGGTATGGGGGCTTACTCCCCCGCGCCCGTTGTGACCCCAGCCCTTCACGAGCGCATTATGCAAGAGGTCATTAATCCGACATTAGCGGGAATGGCCGCCGATGGTATGCCCTACACCGGGTTTTTATATGCAGGACTAATGATCGACGGTGCGGGCAATCCCCGGGTCATCGAATTTAACTGCCGCTTCGGGGACCCGGAGACCCAGCCCATCATGATGCGCCTGAAAAGTGACCTGGATAGGCTGTGTCGTGCCGCGCTAAATGGGAGTTTGACCGCTACCTCCGCTGAATGGGATGAACGTGTTGCTCTCGGCGTGGTGCTCGCGGCGGAGGGCTATCCGGGGAGCTATTCGAAGGGCTCAGTCATCGAAGGCCTAACCCATGCTGACTCGGATGGGGTAAAAGTCTTTCATGCCGGCACCGAAAATAAAGACGGCGTTTATCACACCAGTGGGGGTCGAGTCTTATGCGTTACCGCATTAGGGGTCGACATTCTTGGCGCACAGACATCAGCCTATGCTGCCGCCGATAAAATTCGATGGTCCGGTAAGACCCTGCGACGTGATATTGGCTGGCGCGCCATAGATCGCTAGAGTAGGGACAAGATTTGAAGAGATTCATGATATGAACCAACGTGAACTGACCCCCGTGGACCGCTTATTAGTGGAAGTCGACGGCATGCTTAAAACCCTTTCACGTAAGGGCGCCTCAGCGATGCGTCCCTCCCCTGCCGCGGGACATAGTGACAGCAAGCTGTCGGACAAAGAACGAAAGCACTCGGCGGGACTTATGCGTGTGAATCACACAGGGGAAGTTTGCGCCCAAGCCCTGTATCAAGGACAGGCAATGACCGCCAAATCAGCCGGCACTCGAAGCGAAATGCAGGAAGCCGCCCAAGAAGAGATCGACCACCTCGTTTGGTGCGAAGAACGTTTAGAAGAGCTAGGCACCCGACCCAGCGTACTCAATCCTCTATTTTATGGCGCATCTTTAGCTATGGGAGCTGTCGCCGGCTTGGTCGGTGACGGCGTCAGCCTAGGCTTTGTGCACGCAACTGAAGAGCGCGTTGCAAGCCATCTACGCAGCCACTTAAAAACCCTCCCTGAAACCGATCGCAAATCGCAGCTCATTCTTCAAACGATGCTCGAAGACGAGGAACGTCACGGTGAAAATGCGCTTAAAGCGGGTGGACTGGAACTACCCCAGCCGATCAAGCGCGTTATGACGCAAGCCTCGAAACTTATGACAGGTAGCACCTATTGGGTCTAACGTCCGCCTGACTAAACTGAGAGCGCTAAGGTTGACCAGCCTCCTCCACTGCAAAGCTATGAGAAACCTCAACACCCGCCTTCGACATCATGATGGACGCAGAACAGTATTTTTCTGCCGATAGCTCTACGGCACGTCGAACCTGACTTTCCTTGACACCATGGCCGGTCACAACAAAATGTAAATTCATCGACTCGAAGACTGCTGGAACCGCATCAACGCGCTTCGCCTGAAGCTCAACGCGGCAATCTGTCACCTGCTGTCTCGACTTCTTAAGCATGGCAATGACATCATAAATGGCACAGCCGCCAGTACCCAAAAGCAGCATTTCCAGTGGCCTGAGAGACTGATTGCGCCCCCCTAGATCCTCAGGGCCGTCCATAACCACGGTGTGCCCACTGCCTGATTCGGCCACAAACATCGCACCATCTAACCACTTCACCGTACCCTTCATTGCTCTAACACTCCGCGTTGCCACCCTAAAAACACTGTTTACCGTATTTGACGCGCCATGATAACGGCTTCAGATCCCCCCGTCATAAGGGTCGATTAGCCGTTGAGCGTCGAAGATTATTAGCCCAAACTGTAAATTGGAACCTGTGACTCATATCTCAGAGTTTCCGCATGGGATCTGCAGCCACTGCCATAGGCTAAGCACTTCCTCAGATCATCTGAGCAACTTATATTTAATAATCTTTTAAGTATTGTTAACTGGGAAGTTCAAAACGATTTATTTTGTTTAAATATAGCCGTTGAGCTGCGGTAACTAATAGCTCAGACTGCCCAACAGATACTGTGAGGAAGGTCCCAAAATGAAAGCTGAAGTCCTGCGTCAAATCCCCGAGGCTGAAAATTTCCTCAGGCAATGTGAGCGGCTTACGTTCAAGCAACGTCAGACCATTGTGAAGCAGGGCGAACCCAGCGATTCAATTTATTTAATTTTAGAGGGTTCAGTCGCGGTCATTATCGATGGTGATGACGATGAAGCCCACCAAGAAATGGTGGTGAGCTATCTCAATCCTGGGGATTTTTTTGGCGAGATGGGGTTGTTTGGCGAGGAGGTCCGTACAGCCAACCTAGTCGCCAGAGTACCCGTAGAAGTCGCCAGAATTAGCTATGACCGTTTTCACCAAGTTCGGGGCAGTTACCCCGAGATACTGTTCGTGCTAGCCACGCAGATCGGACATAGACTGCGAACCACTACCCGAAAGCTGACTGACCTGGCTTTTGTCGACGTCGCAGGGCGAATCGCACAGACCTTAAACGATCTGACGAACCAGCCCGACGCGATGACACACCCCGAAGGTATGCAAATTCGGATCACCCGCCAAGAGCTGGGAAAAATTGTGGGCTGCTCCCGAGAGATGGCGGGCAGGGTACTTAAAGCTCTGCGCCAAGACGGGCTCATCGAGGTCGCAGGCAAAACGATTGTGGTGTTGCGAGAACC
>JAQXAF010000056.1 GCA_029253085.1 Luminiphilus sp.
GCCTCCTTAAATAGCCGGAACCAAAAGCCGCAGCCGAAAATGCGAAACAAGCACGCCATACAACGCGACCACCGCCGTGCTGATGAAAAAATTGAGTGTCCATAGCCAGCTCACCTCGGCATCAGTCCAATCGCTGGCCATGGCGTCTCGAACAGGGCGTAATATGTAATAAGCCGCCATGAGAACAACAACAAACAAAAACGAGCCCACTAAAGCTCTGACTTCGTTTGCCTCGACGTTAGAAGCTATGCGAAGCAGCTTGTGAAAAGGGTTGTGACCAATCGCAGTTCTTTTTTCAGCCAGACTCAAACTCGCGGTGCTCCATAAGTACAATGGACGGCAAGTTGATAACAGCCGCTGACGGTCTTCAAAAACAGGCCCGCCGTTTAAGGAGGCAGGATTAGACCACGTTTATTTATTGGCATATATGAAGGTTTAAACATTTCTTTATTGTCTTTATAACAATAGTTAAGCGGCTTTAGCGGGACACTCAGCAGTCTCAGAGCATGCATACTTACTGTAGACGTAGGTGCGGCAGACCATGACGTCGCGCAGGTTAGCAGCAACTATCGTCATGAACTAATAGCCTCGAAAACATCGACCTAGCCACCTCACACAGCGTATCGATGGCACACTTCAATCATTATTCAGGCAGCTATAGCTTGCAAATAATGCCCTCTGATGGATTCATAATCCCAGCGCAGATGTCGGTATATAGCGCCCCCAAAGCCTCGACACTATCGACCTCATTGAGCTGAAGCCAGGTCGCAGCCTTGGCGGATGCGCGCTCGAGAAAACCCTGTAGTCGCTGATTAAACACAGCCGGACCCAAGGCTTTTGTGCGCTCTATAATGTAGGTTGGTGCAAAGAACATTTCGTGCCGCTCCTGTGGCGCCCCACCGCTGCTACGGGCTTTGTCCCAATGGGTCAAACCCACGCTAATGTAATAATTCAGTTCATCCGCAAAGTGCTCGCGCAATTTTTCTGCAGTTTCACCACTACCAGCCATGTCGATAACCACTGCCGATGAATTCGACAGCGAGTCGATGGCGTCATAAGCGACAACCTGATCGTAGATACCAAGACCCTCCACAAAAGCAACGTTTTGCGGTGAGGTTAATCCCACAACCTTTGATGAATGATTGCTTTCAGCCAGTGCTTCGGCCAAACCAATGCTGGTTTTACTCGAGGCACTTACAATCACCAGCTGCTGGGCGCCGTAACACTGATTCACTACAAGCTGATCCGCGATGGCGTAGCCCGTCATGTACAACGGTCCTAGCAGTGCTTGAAGTCGTCCTGCCAAACCTTCGCCCTGGCCCTTGGCAATGCGCTGGTATTGATTATACAGCGGAGGCAGTAACTGTCGGTGTGCCGTACCGTCAATCAGCAAGCCAGTGGTGACATTAATTGGGGCAATCACCAATTCACCCGAGGGCTGGAAATAGCCATAGAGCCGCTCGCCCACCAAAACGTCATCGCAGCGAGACTCTGTAACATCAGCAAACCCCCACACAGGAATCACTCCATAACCATCATCGGGGACAACTGGGAAAAAATTCCAATAGCCCAGCATGTCACCGGCAACGGCATAGGTCAGATTATTGGCAGTAAAGGCAAAAAAATCGATGGCCAGTCGTACCTCGCCTTCTTCCAGTGCCGGTTTCGCTTGCTCCTGCCCTCGCCACTCGGTAAATGCTTGCCGGTTCACTTCAAATCGCTGCATATTTAGAGACTCACCCTAGCTTGTGTAATCAGTAATATATTTAAGTGACCCCTTCCTGCTGTAACAGTATTACCCTGTATTCCTGGGGGGTGGTGACAGTTTACATCACCCATCCCCCAATCGCTGCGCGGGAGGTCAACATGTTCAATGCGAGTGCCGGCATGAGCTGGGACAACGGTTTGAAGTTCAACCTCTGGGGCCGTAACCTCTTTGACGATGAGTACCTGTTGTCAGCCTTCCCATCGGTAGCACAGGCGGGTAGTTTCAGTGGCTATCCCAACCAGCCAGCGACCTACGGATTAACTGTAAAGTACAACTTCGAACAGTAAATCTGCACAAAAGAAAAAAGGCGCTCTTTTGAGCGCTTTTTTTTGGCCGCTGAAAGCTATTGGGCCAAGCAACTCATCCGTTTTTTCTGACCGGATATGAGGGGTAAGCGTATGTTTTAGCAGCAACTTTAAGACTCAAACCGGCCCTCTACCGTGGCAAAAATCATTGCGGCGGGAGGCACCAACTGCATTAGGAATCTGTTAACGCCTCACCACCTTGGCACGCCGATGAAAAGCAACCCGCCGAACTGGTTCTTTTCCTTTTCCCTTTCCCCTTTCAAATACAAAATCTTGGCCTCGAGCTTAAGGTTAAAACCAACAACTTTGGTTCCGGCAGTAGTTGGCACTAGTTCACCCCTTCAATTCACTGGTAGGTTCGTGGAATCTGCACGAATCTGTTATCCTTCGCGCCGGCTTTTCGAATCTATTACCTTCTGCGACCCATACGCTGTGCGCCTGCTGCTCAACATTCAGCAGGCATAGGTCAAAGTCCTACGGAACCTGGCACGAGTCGATTCGAGACATAACCCATCAACAGTCATCGCGAAGACTAGGTACCGCAATGGGTGCAGCCGAAAGTAAAACCGAAAGTTTCTGGCTAACGACCCAGTCGTAGCAACCTACAGAGGTAGCCAGATTCAAAACGAAAACCCGTAGCCATCATCAAGATGAGTAGGAACATTAATGAACGACAAATTGACGCTAAACAACCTAGAAAAACTCATGGAAATGGAAACCCAGCTTCGAGGCGAGTACCAACCAAAGCTCGATGCAAAAGACGCTGCCATCTCCAAGCTAGCTGACAAAGAAACCGCGCTAGAAACCCGAATTAGCGAGCTAGAGAAGACCATTGCGACTCAGTTGACGACCATTACAGAGCTCTCAGGAAAGTCCAAAGACGCCCAAGCATTAGAGCAACGCAACCGAGAACTTCACAACCGTTCGGAGAATATGAAAGAAGAGATCGCTGCGGCAAAAGATCGGGTGAAGGGATTACAAAAAGACCTTGCCGCAGAGCGAACTGAGCTGGCAGAACTCAAAAAATACGATCCACAGCGGCTGCGTAAAAATTTAGATGCCACTAAAAAGAAACTCGCGGAGAAGACTACTGCAGCAGACAAGCTGCAAAAATCTTTGTCCCAGACCCGTGCAGAGAACACCCAGCTAGAGCAAAAAGTCAAAGATCTTGAAACACAGCTAGCCGAGGCGAACCCTGAGACAGAGGGCGAGATTGAGGAAGGGAACCAAGCTGCGGCCTAACGTTTAAGCCTTGCAGTAACAAGCGAAGTCCTTTGAAATCCTTCCCCGATGGTCTCACCATTTTAGGGGGAGGGTTAACAGTTAGCCTTGGGATAGGGTGAATGCACACCGACCTCAAACTGCGTATTTTTTGCTAGATCCCCGATGTATGACCTCTGCAGTCGAGGCACGAACTTAGCGGCATCTGTCACTCGTGCGGAGACCGCTCAGGCGCGTGCAGGAACGGCGATCCGGTGACATAGAGCAAACACAAGTCGCAGGCACTTGCCCCTGCCTGGTCTGCGGCACCCCTCTCACTCCAAAATTCAATCGCGGCAGATCACACATCGATCTGCCATCAACTGGGAGTACCCTGTCATGAGTGAACTGCCTGCGTGCCCAAAATGCCAATCAGCCTACACCTACCCGGATGGAGATCGTCTGGCATGTCCGGAGTGCGGCTTTGAATGGCACCCAGATACTGTGACCACTGACACCCAAAACAGTGTGGAAATATTAGATGCCAACGGTAATGCTCTGCAAGACGGCGACACCGTAACGGTGGTTAAGGATCTTAAAGTTAAAGGCTCTTCTTTGGTGGTAAAGGTGGGAACCAAAGTAAAAAATATCCGACTCGTGGAAGGCGATCACAACATCGACTGCAAGATCACGGGGGTTGGGGCGATGAAGCTAAAGTCACAATTCGTTAAGAAAATCTGATCGGCACCGTCTTGGTATTACACGCACCCTAAAAGGGTGCATTTTAGGTCGGACCATTTGGTTCACGACCCTGTATCGCATTGCCATTCGACTTTGACCGTGAAGGCCTACACCCGCAGAACACGATCACTGTTTGCTAATAGGGCCCCTGTGATAACCCACGCTTTTTTAGGAGCAGCCCGGGCAAAACCAACCTCTAAAGTTGCGTCAGTCTAGTGACTTCACCCACCCTCCTACCGGCGGCTCTAGTGGTGCCTACACATCTAAAGGTACAACGCCGCCTAAATGGAAACCCTAGAGGATGTGCCTACCTGCAATTTACATTCATCTAGAACGCGACGGGAACCGCCCGAAGTCGCCACTCCTAATTCTCCATGTCACTAGATACGGTGAGGGCGCGTTTTTTGTCGGGGACAACCGCAACAAAGATAGTTGCAAAATCAGTAGTCGCCTCTAAACTCGTGCTATTTAGAACACGCCGCCACCATACGAGGAGTGTCAGCACATCAATCTACTGGATCTGAATTTCTGGCAACGCCAACAGCGAGCATTAGGCCTGATTGCCATACTCATTGGACTGGGTGCCTGGGGAATGGAATTTGCAGGCACGGTCTATATTTGCCCCTACTGCAGGGTGCAGCGGACCGTCATCTTATTGCTAGGTCTGATCATGGTCCTGCCCATCCCCCGCCATTGGATACTGCAATACTTCGCCTCTGTGATCGGTTTTTTGGGCGCAGTCGTTGCCGTCAATCAGAATTTTATGGGGTGGGCGAAGATTTCAAAAGGGGAATTCGCGTTTAATGAATTGCTGTATATCGACCCTTTTCTTCTGTCCAGCGGATCGCTGTTCATTATCATTGGGCAACTATGGCTAATACTTAAAAGGCATGATGCTGCCCTAAGCAGCTAGTCGTTGAGGCTGAGTTGTGAGCTGTGCCCGAGCTCGAAAAAGCCAACTCGAGGCCCGTACTTTCTGCACGTGAGACCTCCCGCTTGCTCAATGAACTTGGGTTTTCCTCCACCGCGCTAATCGTTGCTAAATGAGCGAAAGACGTCGGACTCAGAGGGCTTTCTTTGAACATCCTCAGCGAATTTAGGGGGACCCAGTGCTTTCTCTGACATCCCTTTGTAGTCATCTCCCTCCCAGCGATGCTCATAAAAGATGACAGGCTCTTGCTTGGGCTTTGCATAGGCCACAAACCACTCAAGAACCTCTGGTGCGACGGTGGCAACACGTGGATATAACCGTAATACCTTCCAGTCATACCAATCACGATCATGAACTGGGATAGCCCCCGAAAGATCAGGACGCATGGCATCGGGAAATTCAGCCTCTTCAGTCAACCATGCACATTTAAAGGTTCTACAGGGCTTTTCAGGTCTTGATTCGTAAATTCCGCAGCCCTCAGGCGAGATATGCTGGCAGGCATGGCCTGGGGAAAGCTTCATGCTTTTATCCCACAGTCCTCCCTCACAGCAGGCAGTGCAGCCACCGCAGCTGCGTACTCCTCCGTCGGTTGCTATGGGTAAAGTTGCTGCTGCTTGGCTCACATCAACCACGCTGAAAGTTCCTCTTAGAATTCACTAAAACCAATGCTGCACCTCAAAACGTCAGCACCGGCGGGGCAGATAGCCTATCGCCACTGGAACAGAAAGAAAACTATAGGACAAGCTTATAAAGAAGGCCAAGTTCCCATCGCCGGCTGCGTCTCGATCAAATTCTCGAACCCACGTCTGCCGTCGGACGGGTAACAATCGCACCCCCTTCCAGTCAGTAAACAACGGGCGAAAGCCAGCGTTTAGTTTTTATATCAAAAAGCCGTGCCGCGGATCGCGGTCACGGCAAGCCCCTCACATCCTCACGTAAGACTGTGTAATCACTTCGTCGTTATAGATAAATGACTGCGTAAAGTGGTTCTCGTCAATCAACACCATTTTCACTTCGTTAACGGTGCCCTCATATTCCTCCATCGAACTCACCATTGCGGTTTCAATGGCATTGCCCTCAGCATCCATTGCAAAAGAGCCATATCCAAAATCCTGAGCTGTCTCACCCTGATAGGCGACGTTCTGCAACCAGATAAAATGGCCACCACCAATCATCTTTGTTTCAGCAAAAGCGGTTACATCCGAATCAGCAGTGTCACGAGCTTCAAGGGTCCACAACCCGTCAAAAGGTGACGTTTCTGTGGATGCTGTGTTCCAAACTTCAACCATATCCAGCAGACGCCCCCCTTCATAGGGCATGCCGATAATCGATTGCTTAAAGCCCGCTGCAGTCGGCTCAATGGCAACATCGAAGCTATAACCGGACACTGGGCCATCGTGATTGACTCTCGGTACCTCAACCATGACACCGTTGGTCCAAGTAGCATTACCCGCCCCCACGTCAATATTGTCTGTCAGGGCATTCTCAAAGGCATACATAAACCGCCCCTTAGAATAAATCTTTATCTGATCCCGGGTGTAGTAACTGACCTCACCATCTTCAGTAACGGTAACCCCCTCAATGAGGTAGGCGCCGTCGGGCAGCGCTGCACTCGTGTCAGGTGTTGAAACAGCCGCTGGCTCTGACACGACTTTTACAGTCACTTCCGGGGTAGGCTCGGCGCTACACGCAGCTAAAACAACTGCCGTGGATGAAAATAATGCTGACTTTACATTCATTTAAAGGATCCTCTGTGCATGTGAGACGCCAAATGCCATCACAAACAACCCTAACGATTGGCGTAATTCGTGTATAGCCCGAGGGGGACCGCTCATCGCACATAACGTCGCTACTAGCTTATTTTCTGCAGTAAACACTGCCCAAGTACATCGAGTAAGCGACTTGATGCACGGTGTGTAAGAATTATCTCCAAACGAGCATGCTGCGGGGCATGACAAGACCCAAATACCTGTACTTTTAGTAACTTGGCGCGTTTCACTCCACCGCAGACTCGGCTAAAATCAGCCAGCGAGACGGAGCGCACTAGCGGTGGGTCTCCCTTGTTTTTAGCTACCGGTCAAGCAGCGCCACGCGCTACACTAGATCCATAGAAAACCGCTGATTTTAGGCAAGGACAGATGCCTGAGCGGCAGTCCGCGCCATTCGTATGGGGTGCTTGAAACACTTTAGCCACTACCACCGTATAACAGTTAAGCTCCCCCTTTTTATTTACCACTTAGAAATGGAATTCACACGCATGTCAACGAGTCAGCCCCCTACCACCACGGCCACTCAACAACCGCTTTATCATCGTTTTTCAGATATTTTTAAGGCAGGCTTCAGCATCGACTGGGGTATAG
>JAQXAF010000058.1 GCA_029253085.1 Luminiphilus sp.
CTTGAGTACACATCGCTCTTGTACATTCCCGCAAAGGCGCCCTTTGACCTGTGGAATCGTGAGGGGGCTAGAGGCTTAAAACTCTATGTTCAGCGCACATTTATTATGGATGATGCTGAACAATTTCTACCTTTGTACCTGAGGTTTGTGAAGGGTGTACTCGACTCTAATGACCTGCCGCTAAACGTATCACGTGAAATTCTGCAGCAAGATGGCAACGTCGAGTCTATGAAAAGCGCCATGTCCAAGCGCATTCTGGATATGCTGCAAAAAATGGCGACGGCTGAGCCCGAGCAGTATCAACAGTTTTGGGACACCTTCGGCGAGGTGTTGAAAGAAGGGCCCGCAGAGGACTTTGCTAATAAAGAGAAGGTGGCCAAACTTTTGCGCTTTGCCTCAACCAATACCGATGCGCCGGAGCATACGGTCAGCCTTCCAGACTACTGCGAGCGCCTTTCCGAGGGCCAAGAGGCGATTTGGTACGTCGTGGCAGAAAACCACGCGACAGCGAAAAACAGCCCACACCTTGAAGTTTTTCGTAAGAAGGGTATCGAGGTGCTGCTCTTGTCCGATCGTATTGATGAGTGGTTAATGAGCCATCTCATGGAGTTCGATGGAAAGGAGCTAAAAGATGTGGCTCGTGGAAGTCTGGAATTTGACGGTGAAAATGAGGAAGAAAAAGCCGCGTTGGAGACCGCTGGTAAGGCACACGAGAGCCTCATTGAACGTATGAAAGTCGCTTTGGGAGACAAAGTCGCAGAAGTGCGCCCCACGCTCCGCCTGACCGAATCGCCGGCATGCTTAGTCGTTGGCGAGCATGAGATGGGCGCGCAGATGCGTCGCATTATGGAGGCAGCAGGGCAGGCTGTACCCGATTCGCCCCCCACGATGGAGCTTAATACCGAACATCCGCTGATTCAGCGCCTTGACCAAGAGTCTGATGAGGAGCGCTTTGCTGATCTCACCCAAATTCTGTTTGATCAAGCAACGCTGGCAGAGGGGTCAACTCTTGATGATCCTGCCACCTACGTTAGCCGGCTAAACAAGTTGTTGTTGGAGATGAGCCAGTAGCGTGCTGGTAACTGTTTGGCGCCACGGGGAGGCGGGTGCCGCCTCTCGTGATCGCGATCGAACGCTAACCCCCAGGGGAACGGAAGCACTGAGCAACGCGGTGGTTCGCTTTCAGGGCATGATGCTTGAAAAGGCGCTCCCAGCGGTGTCTGGTGTTGTGACCAGTCCTTGGCTGCGCACGCGGCAGACTGCCGAACTTCTAGGAAAGGCGCTGAGGGTGACCCCACGTGAAGAGGGCTGGTTGGCTCCCAGTGCTGGCATATCAGATGCGGCGAGGATTTTTGATTTATCAGATGCCCATCTCCTATTAATCAGTCACCAGCCACTAGTTTCTGAGTTACTTTGGTACTGGTTAGATAGCAGAGCTCTAGCGCCCCTAGCCCCGGGTGGAAGGGCGTCGTTATGGATTACTGACCATGGGCAGGGTCAGGGGACATTGGTGAGCAGTGAGGTGAATATCTAAGTGCAATCTGGGATGCACCGCGGCATTGTTGTGCGCGGGTGACTTCCTGCTTCCTGCGCTGCGCTGCCCCGCGTGATAGTCCTTAAAGTTAATGTAGGCAGAAGTTTTGGTCATATCACGGTACTAGTCTAGAATGCTTATATGGACCCTACCGCTTCAATTCATCAAGTCGCCATTTTGGACGCCCACGCTACGATCGCCGCAGGGGTTAGGGCACTCGTGGCCGCCGAGCCCGATTTTGAAGTCCAAGGCGTTTTTCAAAGTGTCAGTGAGCTTAAATCGAAGTTTGAACTTACCATACCCCACGTATTGATCATGGATTTGCAACTGGGCGATGAGAGCGTCACTTCTGAGATCCGCGAACTCAGCTATCGACATCCTGAACTGCCCATCTTGGTATTCACACTTTTGGATTCTCGTACTTACGTGCATGATGCCATTGCGTTTGGTGCTCTGGGCTTTCTCTCTAAGGCTTCGACCCATCAACAACTGATTGAAGCCTTACATGCGGTGATAAAGGGAAAGCATTTTTTCGGTGCAGAGCTAGGTGCATCGGTCGTTAATATTGACGACGAAGCGATTCCGGTTAATTTGCTCAGCAGGCGCGAGCTGGATGTTTTGAAGCGTTTAGCGCTGGGCTTCAGTCCTAAGGAGATAGGATTTGAGCTGGGACTTTCCGATAAAACGATCCATGCCCACAAAAATACTATCCGCCAAAAGTTAGGCCTTCGTCGGCAAAGCGACATTATCCGAGCCGCTTTTTCGGCTGGAGTAGTTAACGTACGGGATTTAGTGGGCTAGGTTATCAGTGGTGCCATCGATAGGTTCGACAGGGCATCGGGAAGTGACCTTCAAGGTTCATGGATTGACTTACGCGGCAATCGAATGGCCCGGAAACGGCGAGGTCACTGTCCTAGCGTTGCATGGCTGGCTAGATAATGCGTTGTCTTTTGCCCGCATTGCGCCCTGCTTGGCTCCCTGTCGGGTAATTTCTATCGATCTATCAGGACATGGGCTAAGCAGCTGGCGATCCGCCGATGCGGCATACAACCTGTGGGATGATCTGCCTCAGCTGGTAGAAATTGTTGATCAGCTAAATCTCAACAAAGTCGTGCTAATGGGCCACAGTCGGGGTGCGGCAATTGCGGCCCTTTTGGCCGGCGTACTTGCGGAACGGGCACAAGCCTTGATCATGATTGATGGCTTGCTAGCCAACGTTAATGATCAGCGAAATGCGGCACAGCAATTAAAAAACTTTGTTCGTGATCAGAAAAAATATGCGAAGCGCGGCGATCGTTACTTTAAGTCTGAGGCCGCGTTTATCGCGCGACGGTGCACTTACGGATTCGATGAAAATAGCGCGAATTTGTTGGCCCCTAGGGCGCTCGAGTTGACTGCTCTTGGACTTCGGCTGAGGTCTGATCCCCGACTTTTTGGCATATCGGCGAACGGTTTTCGCCGGGAGCAACGTTTGGATCTCTATCGCGAGATAGCCAGCCCCGTGTTGGGAGTTTTCGCCGGCGCGAATGAATCCTCTCCAAGTGATTATCGTCAAGCGATGTTGAGCGAAGCAAAAGCTGCTATTCACACCCTGCAAATCGAACACTTCGTGGGTACTCACCATCTCCATATGAACGATCGCCTAGCCCCGTTGTTGGCCAGTCGCTGCACGGCGTTTCTGAGTCAATGCCTCTGAAGTATTGGGCATGGCGATGGATCGATCATAAAAACAACGGTATAAAAAATTTTAACGGGTCGAGCTGGGTTGCGAGACGTTCCGTCTTTGTCGAGGTTTTGATGTCGAAAACTTGGTGTGTCTCCCATCAGCCGGCCCATCGACTCGAGTGTTCAACACGACTTTGTCAGTGCACTGACATGGAGAGCCCCAAACACTAGGCGCGGTGTTAGCATGCGCAGCACATCGGGGTTTACAGGATATTAAATTGGCAAGCTTTCGCGACATTTTGATCACAACACAATCACGGCTTGAGGCGGGTAATCTGCACTTTGGTCACGGTTATTTTGATGCCCATGATGAAGCCGTCGCTTTGGTTCTCGCGGCAGAGGGGCTTGATCCGATGACGGGGTCAGAAATCCTTGACGCGGCGATGTCTGACGCGGGGGAGAAGAAGCTGCAATATTTTTTAGAGCGACGCATTCAAGATCGACTGCCTACGGGTTATATCATCGGTTATGCCGCACTAGGGGAGCTCACTTTCTGGTGTGATCCGCGTGCGCTAGTACCCCGATCTCCTCTCATGTCGGTGATTCACGACGGCTACAGCCCTTGGTTTAACCAAGTTAAACCCTCGAGAATTGTTGATGTATGTTGTGGTGGAGGCAGTTTGGGCTTGCTGGCAGCCCATTACTCTCCAGAGAGTGATGTTTTATTGCTCGACATTGACACCGATGCGTTAGCCCTAGCTGAGACTAACCGGCGTGATAAAGGGTTGGGCAACACCTTGTGCGTGCAAGCAGACCTTTTGGGAGCTCTGGCTCCCGGTTCGGTTGATATTATTCTTGCCAACCCTCCCTACGTTGACGCTGAGGACATGGCTAACTTACCCAGGGAGTATCATCATGAGCCCCGCATTGCTTTGGCGGCAGGAGACGATGGATTAGATTTAGTGCACAAATTGCTCCAGCAGGCCAAAGACATTTTGTCGTCTCAGGGAATATTATTTTTAGAGGTTGGCAACAGTGCGCCGGCATTGGTAAGCAGCTATCCAGATATCACCTTTGTATGGCTCGAGTTGGCGAGCGGTGGGCACGGTGTGTGTGCTGTTTCAGCGAGTGAACTTCGGGGATCAATAGAGCTCACGGGCAGCCCAGCTTCACAGGTATAATAGAGACAGGAGGGTGAGCTATGTCTGGTAATACACTCGGTAAGTTATTTACTGTAACCACTTTTGGAGAGAGCCATGGCGCGGCCCTGGGGGCTGTCGTAGACGGCTGTCCGCCCGGATTACCGCTGACTACCGCGGATTTGCAGGTCGATTTGGATCGCCGCAAGCCGGGGCAGTCGCGCTATACGACACAGCGTCGAGAGACTGATGAGGTGGAGATTTTGTCGGGGGTGTTTGAAGGCCTCACGACAGGAACTGCGATCGGTCTTCTAATCCGCAACACAGACCAGCGCTCTAAGGATTACAGCAAGATAAAATCAACCTTTAGGCCGGCCCATGCTGATTATACCTACCAGCAAAAATACGGTGTCCGTGATTATCGCGGCGGAGGGCGTTCCTCTGCTAGAGAGACGGCAATGCGGGTTGCTGCGGGTGCCATTGCGAAGAAGTGGTTGGCTGCGAAAGGTGTTGTTATTCGAGGACATCTGGCCCAGTTGGGTCCACTGGTGCCACAAAGCCTTGACTGGGATGTGGTTGAGGCCAACCCCTTCTTTTGCGGTGACCCAACACTGATTCCGCAGCTTGAGGCCTTTATGCAGGCTTTAAACAAGTCTGGCGATTCGATTGGCGCTCGCGTGACGGTGGTGGCAGAGGGGCTGCCACCCGGTTTAGGCGAGCCCATTTTCGATCGCCTGGATGCGGAAATTGCCACCGCTTTGATGGGTATTAACGCCGTAAAGGGCGTGGAGATTGGTGCGGGTTTTGACGTGGTTGAACAACGTGGTTCAGAACACCGCGATGCGCTGACCCCTGAGGGTTTTACGAGTAACAACGCGGGTGGAATTTTGGGGGGTATTTCCTCTGGCCAACCGTTGGTTGCCAGCATTGCGCTTAAACCCACGTCAAGCATTAGAATTCCAGGGGATAGTATTGACGTGGATGGCAACTCAACCGAGGTCATCACCACAGGACGACATGACCCCTGCGTGGGGATTCGTGCGGTACCCATCGCAGAAGCTATGGTGGCTCTGGTGCTTATGGATCACTGGCTGCGGCATCGAGGACAGAATGCCGAGGTTGAATGCGTAACACCAGCAATCCCAGGAGCCGCAATTCTACGAGACACGCAGTTGCCGTGAAAAAATATCTCTTGAATAAACGCGTTAGACGTCGTGCAAGAACTTTATTTTTAGCCGTGGTAGCCAGCTGTGCTTTGTTCTGGGGTGCGATAGACATCGTAGGAGTGCCCGCATGGAATCTGGCGCGGCTGCTAGCGGAAAGTATGCTTTTGATCGCAGTCCTTATTGTGGCCGCAGGTATTGCTGGATGGTTGCTGCACCGCTGGCGCGGGGATTCTCCAGATTAGTTCATGCCAGAGTGTGGCGTAAGATTAATGAGCGTGCCTCAAATTAATCGACGCGGAGTTTGCTGCGGCCTTGCCCACAAGCCCCGTGACCCATGCCAGCAGACGCATAGGCAAAGATACATTGCGTAAAGCCTGCCTAATTTGATGAAATAGTGCCTTATGGACGATTACAGTAGCGCTATTAAAACAGCTAGACTGATAAGTTCGTTCTCAAATTTTCTGTTATACCCGAAACACTAAGGAACAAAGTATGAATTTGATTAAGCCTACGATGATCTTCATGGCTCTATTCTTCACTGCTCTCGCCAACGCAGAGCTTAGTTGGGATGCGGCACTAACAGGCGCTCATCGCAGTGAGGGAAATGCAGACAGAAACAGCGCTAGACACCCCAAAGAAACTCTGGAGTTTTTTGGGTTGGCGTCGGGTATGACCGTTATGGAAGTGGCGCCTGGCGGCGGCTGGTATACCGAGGTGCTAGCAGTGCTCATGCAAAATCAGGGGACCTATCTTGCGGCACACGGTACGGCCAATGGGGGTGCTTATGCACGACGTTCCTTGGGTGGTTTCCTGCGAAAATTAGGAGAAAATAATGACATTTATGGTGATGTTGTAGTTACCGAGTTACAGCCTCCGCTTGCACTAGCGCCGGCGGAAGCGGGAACAGTTGATCTTGCGGTGGCTTTTCGAAACGTTCACTCATGGATGCGAGCAGACCAAGTCGAAACCTACTTTGCGGCTATTTTTGATGCGCTAAAACCGGGTGGTGTTTTTGGCGTAGTCCAGCACAGGGCGAAGCCTGATACGCCTTTAGAGACCATGCGCAAAAGCGCTTATGTTACTGAAATGCAGGTGATTGAATACGCCGAGCTTGCAGGCTTTGAGTTAGAAGCGCGCAGTGAGATTAACGCAAATCCACGAGATACAAAGGATTATCCGGGTGGCGTTTGGACGTTACCTCCCAGCTTGAGTGGGGATGAGAAAAACCGAGAAAAATATATGTCTATTGGGGAGAGCGACCGCATGACCTTGCGCTTTCGAAAGCCAAGCCCTTGAGCTCATGCCGCAGTAACGCCCATCAATCGCGTCTAACAAAGCGCGGCGGTGGGGCGCAGGGATTACCACAGCCCGACTTGGTAGACGCAAAGGGCCTGAAGTGTCCCGAGCCTGTCATGATGCTTCACAACGCGATTCGTAAAGCGTCCCCCGGAGGCCATATATTGCTGCAGGCCACAGATCCTTCTACACAACGCGACGTGCCACAGTTTTGTAAATTTCTTGAGCATCAACTGTTGGAGAGTCACGCGGATGAGGCGAGCGGTAGCTACAGCTTTTTAATTGAAAAGCAGCCGTCTTAAATTTTAGATGAGTGTCTAGATGGCAAAGGATACCAATGCATTGCTCGTTGAGAATATCTTTCAGCAGTGTTTTGCGTCCGATTTCCGCACTCGGTTGGTGGGTGGGGCAGATGAGCCCCTCTACTTGCCTGGAACAGAGGTATCCTACGCGGAGATTCATTATCGCAGCGACTTTCAGCGCAGTGCGCTTCATGAGGTGGCGCACTGGTGCGTTGCCGGGCCTCGACGACGATGCTTACCCGACTACGGTTACTGGTACTCCGCAGACGATAGAGATCTCACCAAACAGACAGCTTTTTTTTGTGTCGAAGCGAAGCCTCAGGCTCTTGAAAGTTTTTTTTGCGCTGCAGCAGGGATCGAATTCACTGCAAGCATTGATAATTTAAGTCTAAAAATACCGCAGGGCCTGCTCAAACAGTTTCATAAACAGCTTCGCTGCGAGCAGAATCGGTTTGACAGAAATGGCCTGCCCCGGCGGGCAGCGCGTTTCAGTCAGGCATTACACCAAGCTCGGCAGTCGGGTGATACAGCATGCGTTACCGCATAGTTGCAGATGAAAATATTCAGATAACGTCCGAGCTACTGTCGATCAGTGAGAACGTGTTAACGCTACCCGGGAGGAACATCGCCCCCAGCCATCTTGCGGACGCTGACGTCCTTTTGGTGCGGTCCGTGACCGCTGTTAACGAACAGCTGTTGGGCGCATCAGGGGTGAGTTTTGTCGGTACAGCAACGGCTGGGGTAGAGCATGTTGACGTTGAATACCTCGCAGGAAGGGCGATCAGGTTTGCATCGGCCCCCGGTGCTAATGCCAATGCTGTGGTCGAATACGTCTTGTCCGTCTTGGCGGCTAGAGATCGGATTGCCGAAACGTTGAACGGGGGGACCATTGGAATCGTGGGTTACGGTAACGTAGGCAGCCAGCTGGCTCGGGTGATTTTAGCGTTTGGAGGGCAGCCCATCGTCTGGGACCCATGGCAAACAGTGCCCGCGGCTCTAAAAAGCCCCTCCCTAGAGTTTGTTTTGCAGCAACCGATCGTTAGCTTTCATGCGGCGTTGCATGATCGAGGTCCGTGGCCTAGCCGCGCTATGGTCAGCACACCGTTGCCCCGGGGCATGCCCAAAGATCAGCTGTTTATTAACGCAGCTCGGGGCGAGCTGGTGACAGATGCGGCGTTACAGGCGTTGAGTGCAAACGGGACAGATATTGTGTTGGATGTTTGGCCGGATGAACCCGCGGTATCCGCCCGCCAACTCGCTGCGGTATCACTGGGAACAGCTCACATTGCGGGTTACACCTTATCTGCCAAGGTGATGGCGACAAATATGCTGGTGGAGGCGCTCATTGGTAGGCCCCTTAAGGCATTGGCGAAAGAAACTGGTGCCCAAGAACACGCTGGGATAGAACAAAGTCCGTCGGTACCGATTGACATGACAGGTTATCAAGGTGCCTCGGTCACAGCTTGGCTGACTCGCTTACTCCTTGGAAGCTATGATCCCATGCGTGACTCTGATCAATTGGCTAAACTCTGCGATCAGAGCGTGCTGCCCAATGAGTTCGATGCACTCAGGCGTCATTACAAGTTGCGGCCGGAGTTGCGTGGTCGATCGGTTCGAATGCCAGAGAACGGCGACGACAGACTGAGCCGTTTGGTTTTTGCTCTCGGTGCATTGCCCGTACACTCTCAATAAGTCGAACAAAAAAGGGTTGTGATTTCTTATGGCAAACGACGATAGCAAACTGACTGATGAGGAATGGCGCGCCCAGTTGACCGCTGATGAGTTCACTGTGCTGCGCGAAAAGGGCACGGAGAGGGCTTTTTCAGGCGAGTATTGGAATGTCTTTGAGGATGGCATCTATAACTGCCGGGGCTGCGGTGAAGCGTTATTTGAATCGACCAGCAAATTTGATGCGGGCTGCGGTTGGCCAAGTTTTGATCGCGCTGCGAGTGTCGATGTCGTCAAGGAAGATAGCGATATGAGCCACGGCATGGTTCGCACAGAGATTCTATGCCAGAAGTGCGGAGGACACTTGGGCCATGTATTTCCCGACGGCCCTACGGAGACAGGTTTGCGCTACTGTGTAAACAGTTTGTCCGTGAAGCTGGAAACCTCGGGCGACTAAGCGCTTAGCCGTTGTCCCAGAGCTCGGCGGGGCCGTTTAAGGCACTCCTGTGTGGTGAGAGACCTCGCATCCTCAGAAAAAAGGCGCACATCAGGCATTGAGACCGCGGTGGCTCGCCTCTGAGGATACTGGCCAGTACTGAGGAGAAGACATTACCTAGAGGAGGAGGCCCTGCGTTCAGCAAGCTCTGTGCAGTCCGCCCTGTGGCACTGCTAGGCCCCCGGTGCGCATTCGTGACAGTGTTTAAAGCACAGCAGGTGCTCGGCAGACCTTTTGTGATCCCCTCACCTTTGTGTTGATGGACTTTTGAAAGGTCTCAACGCAAGCACCCTACCCCAAGTGGCTGACCACATGGAGGGAGGGATTGTTTACGCTTAACGCCAAATTTGGAGCGGGTAACGAGGTTCGAACTCGTGACCTCGACCTTGGCAAGGTCGCGCTCTACCAACTGAGCTACACCCGCTTTAAAATGGCGTCCCCTAGGGGGTTCGAACCCCTGTTACCGCCGTGAAAGGGCAGTGTCCTAGGCCACTAGACGAAGGGGACACAGTCTCTGCGTGAGCAGAGGCGCGAATATTAGTAGCGTGAAAGGGCTGCGTCAAGTTAATCCCCCAAGTTCTGTCGCCTCGTAGCGAGGCTTTGGGTACACTTGCATCTCCGCGTTGTGCTTTTACAGCTGCGATACCCTCTTTTATCCGATGATTCCGGGACAACTATGACTGCGGCACTGCAAATTGAAGGCCTAAAAAAGACTTATGATAATGGCTTCGTAGCACTTCAAGGGATTGATCTCACTGTAGAGCCCGGCGATTTTTTTGCTTTGCTGGGCCCCAACGGCGCAGGGAAGTCTACAACCATTGGTATTATTTCCTCCTTAGTGTCTAAGTCTGCGGGCAAGGTTTCTGTTCACGGAGTGGATATTGATCAAAACTTCCCCCTGGCTAAAACCCACCTTGGTCTCGTGCCTCAGGAGTTTAATTTCAACGTGTTTGAAAAGGTTGAGGATATATTGACCAATCAAGCGGGTTATTACGGGATTCCACGTAATGATGCACTGCGCCGCACAGAGCATTTCTTAGAACGGCTGGGGTTAACTGAAAAAAGAGATACCCGAGCGCGCATGCTGTCGGGAGGTATGAAAAGGCGCTTGATGATCGCTCGGGCACTTATCCATAGCCCTAAGCTATTAATTCTTGATGAGCCCACAGCGGGGGTTGATATCGAAATGCGGCGTTCGATGTATGACTTCCTCCGAGAAATCAATGCCGCGGGGACCACCATCATCTTAACAACACATTATTTGGAGGAAGCAGAAGCTCTGTGCCGCAATATGGCGATTATTAATCATGGGAAAATCGTCACGAATCGGTCGATAAAAGATCTTTTGAGGGATCTCCATAAAGAGGTATTTCTTCTGGACTGTGCAGGACAGCTGGATTCAGGATTAAACGTCCCAGGCTTCGATCTTGAGGTGCTTGATGACCACACGGTACAGGTGGCGATTGAAAAGGGACAAGACCTTGCTGAGGTGTTTGCGGCTCTGCACCAAAAAAATATTGCGGTAGTGAGTATGCGAAACGAGGCCAATCGACTGGAACAAATGTTCGTTAATTTGTTGGAGCAAACGGCATGAATCGGTACGAGCAATATGTTGCCTTCATGACCATTATGCGAAAAGAGATCCGTCGGTATCTTCGAATTTGGTCTCAGACGTTGCTTCCAAGCGCTATTACCATGTCGCTGTACTACGTGATTTTTGGAAATTTAATTGGCTCTCGTATTGGTACCATGGGGGGCTTTTCTTACATGGAGTTCGTGGTGCCGGGTTTGATTATGATGGCCATTGTGACTAACTCCTACGCTAATGTGGTTGCCTCGTTCTTCGGCGCAAAATTTAATAATAGCGTTGAAGAGCTGCTGGTTTCCCCTATTCCTCCCTACATCATATTGTGTGGCTACGTCGCCGGGGGTGTTAGCCGTGGCATACTGGTCGCAGTGATTGTCACCGCCGTTTCGTTGTTTTTCACGCGCCTTCCAATTTACAGCCCATTGCTTGTAATTCTTGTTGTTGCTCTTACCTCCATACTGTTTTCATTGTTGGGGTTTATCAACGCGGTGTTTGCTAATACCTTTGATGACATCAACATTGTGCCCACTTTTGTTCTGACGCCGTTGACTTATTTAGGGGGCGTTTTTTACTCGCTAGATCTATTGCCCGATTTTTGGGCCGCCGTCTCCCAGGCTAATCCGTTGGTTTATGTTGTTAGCGCTTTCCGCTTCGGTATGCTTGGCGTCAGCGACGTCAACATTGCCTTTGCGATTGGCATGATTTTACTCTGCGTGCTCGCAGCATTTAGTTACTCGTTGCACCTGCTGCGAACCGGCAAGCGTCTGAGGACTTAATGCTATGGGCGGTGCGTTGGGAAATAAAATCGAGGCGCCAAAGCTTTATTCGCCTAGAATTTTAGAACCCATTTCACGGCGAGAAGGGCGCGATGCCTTAGGTATCAGCCAAACGGATATGTTTGGTTACGATTGCTGGCACCTTTACGAGCTGTCTTGGTTGAATGCACAGAAACAACCACAGCACGGCACCGGGGTGTTGATCGTGGATGCGGCCTCACCAGCGACGATTGAGTCAAAGTCCTTAAAATTGTATCTCAACAGCCTAAACTTCCACTGTTTTGAGTCGCAAGCAGAGGCTTGTGACGTTATATGTCGCGATATTGGGCGCGTCACTGGATCCAAAGTTACTTTGACGATGCTGCCCCCGACTGGATTGGCAGCCATCACCCGAGAGCCCGAGGGGTTTTTACTCGAGGCCAGCGTGCAAGCAGCGGGTAGTAGCCTTGTCGAAGGTTCCTGGTGCGACGCCGATGGCGACATAGTCAAACAAACGCTGGTGTCTCACCGATTACGCTCACTCTGCCCAGTCACCGCGCAACCCGATTGGGGAACCCTAGTGATTGAGTACCGTGGGCTGCCCATAAATCTTGACCAATTACTTGCCTTTGTGGAGTCCTTTAGAGAGCACCAAGAATTTCATGAGCAGTGTGTGGAACGTTGTTTTAACGTGCTGATGCAACGGACTCGTGCGCAGTCCTTAACGGTGTCGGCTTTTTATCAACGTCGAGGTGGAATTGACATAACACCGGTAAGATCGAACGGGCCGCTTTTGCCTGAATATTGGCGTATGGGTCGTCAATGAGAGGCCCGCTTGTCTTTGGGTGTTTGTTGTTAATTTTAGCGCTGGAGGCAGGTGCACAGAAGCTGGGTACAACCCCCGGATATACTGAGTATGAAATTCAGGCGGCG
>JAQXAF010000088.1 GCA_029253085.1 Luminiphilus sp.
TCTGCATTATCGCTATAGAGCACAGAGTGCGGTGCTTCGCAGCCCAATAACGTCACCACACTATCTGATTCGTCGTAACCCAGGCTGACGTGCAGTGGCGGAAAAGGTGACTGCTCTTCTGCCTCGGCTAGGCAATACGTGAATTTGCCAGGATGGCCATGAATCGCCATATCAGAAATCCCGGGCCTGCCGCCTCCAATATTGATTAAGCACAGACGTAACGCCCTACCGATACTGGCATTAGCTCTGTGCCCAGGCCCTAAAGCGCCATACCCAGACGCCACTGGACCACAGGTGTCTCGTGCTGGACCATTAACGATGATCAACGGTGCTGTACAGTGTGTCGTAGCTTGGAGCTCGGAGAGGTCAAACTCGGGAGAGGCTGCCGCTTTTATAGCGGCGACTACCAAAGGCATATAATCCGGCTTACAACCCGCCATAACAGCTGCTGTAGCCACCTTTTCGACCGTCGCATTGCCCATAGCTGGTCCTAATTCACCAAGGAGCATGTCCCCGTCCAGGCCGCTTGCCAGAACACACTGATTCACCCGTTCAGGAGTAGGGATAACGACAGGCAGTCCATCAGTGCAACCAAGTTCGTGCAGTTGCTCTAGCGCTTGCTCCTCATCTTCTGCTTCCAACAAATCACTCATTAACAAAACTGTCCAATATCCCCTCGATAACATCATCGGCGATCAATTTGATTTTCGCTTCACCCAACCCCGCTACCGGATGCGGCAACATCACCCGCGGTAGCCCCGGCATGCCAAGCGAGTTGGCCACGAATTGCCCTTGATCCCAAAAGTCCTTGGTAATAAGCGCCACTACTGGAATGTTGCGTTTTGCAATGTTGTATCCGTCACGCACGGTGCCGGTAGTACAACTCCCTCAATGCCCATAGGCGGCAATCGCGACATCACCTGCAACCACCATTTCGTCTAGCATCTCGTCGCTCGCGGCGACTCCCGCATTGTGCTTGTTCCACAATCGCGTCTGAATATCCGGTAGTCGCGCTTTTAGCGCGGCAGCTACTTTTTCGAGAAACAACTGCGAATCGGGGAAACCATTCGCCAGTAGAGATACAGAAATACCTGCGCCGCCATCCACACGAATATCAGCTGACAAATCATACTTTTCTTGTGGCCGTGAAGACGCGCCCCGAGGATCCAAAAATTTCATTATTTCAACTCCCTCATATGCCCCCTGAGAAAGCTTGAGCTTCCCCACAGACTGCCATTTAGATATAGCCTACTATATTTATATTTCGTGGATTTGTAAAGGAGAATCGAGGGACTATCCCGGTACTTAGCTACCGAAGTGCGTCACCCCTAAACCGCGTTAGCGCGCACAGTGGTAGGCAAACGCCGCGATCGACGAGAGTGTGTCGCGCGTCAACTCTGGTATTGCATTGGGCATCGCTATCTCTGGGACATGATGGGCGCCGTTGACTATTTGGGAGGTCGCCTCGACGCCGGCGCTACGCAACCTCTGTGCAAAAACCACACCCTCGTCGCGAATCAGGTCTAACTCATAATTGCGAATAATATGCGGGGGCAATCCATTGAGCATGTCACTTGGCGCGAATAGCGGGTTACACAAGGGATTATCTTTAAAAGCTTGCTCCGGGTCATAGACGAGCCTCATTGCCCTCACCGTTGCATGATCGCCCATCAGCCCAAGGTTCTCATACCAGGACAACAGACCCTCAGGCGGCGCGTCATAAAAGCCGTACAACATAGGCGCCATTGCATAGACACCGTCAATCACGCCCCCCCAACCCTCAGAGCCAGCTTTCAACGCTGTACTGATGGCAAGATTGCCGCCTCCAGATTCGCCAATAACAATTATCGAAGATATCTGGAGCTCGTCTCTGTTCTCATGCACCCATCGTACTGCCGCTGCGCAATCATCCAACCCCGCAGGAAACGGCTGGTGTCCCTCAGATAAGCCCTCATTCCGAAACTCGACCCCAACCACCACCGCATTCAATTCGGCCAGCGATTTACGCCAACGCACATTAGAGGCATTCCTTGCTGTATCGAATATCATCCCCCCTCCATGCAAATGCACAATGCAAGGCATCAGAAAATGCCGATCCTTAGGTCGGTCGATCAGCAAGTCGATTTTGTGGCTACCGTCGCCACAAATAGGTAGCTCGTAAGATTCAATGCCCTCGAAATCAGGCATGGTCCTCTCTATGCCCTCGCCCATCGAGGCCATTAAGGAATGCATGTACATCGTGAAGTCGACGGCGTCCTCGTAGGTCATGTTGCCGTGCACATTCGGTTGCTGTGCAGGGAATGTCATAGACGCCTCAATCAGCGCAGTAGCGATCCTAGGGTCGAGCCTTGGATCGTCTAACAGCGTGACTTCAGAACTTCCAAGCTTACCGGGCAGTTGTATCCCCAGCGCTTCTAGACTCGTCTTAGTAACCTCATCGCTTGGCATTTGATATCCCTAATACTCTAAAATTCTCACCAACCGTTTTTAATCGGGCCAGTTAGTCGCTCGTCTGCATCGCAACGAGCGTTCTAATCAAAGCATAGCCAAGCGGAAAGCCACAATCTCAAACAAAGATCAATAGAGCCAAACGCACTCTATATCGCGCTTAAGCAACGTGGTGGCTACCGAGAACCAAAGAATCGAGTCAGCTCAAAACCGACTTGCCGGGGCATGGCCCAAAATCCCTGTCGTCCATAGGTCGTTTGCAACCCTTGCATACCCGTAATGTGCTCTTCATCAGTCAGGTTAGTAACGTAAACCCGAGCAGCCCACTGCCGCTCTGCACTTTCCCAGTTAGCATTGAAATTCACTATGGTGTAAGCCTCTTGGGAATCTTCTTTCAAACCAAACTCTCTAAAATACACTCTTGAGCGATATGAGCCGTCCAAGCTCAGTTTCACCCCGCCACCTGAGCTGAGAGGAATGTCATAAGTTGCCCCCAAGATCAGACTTGTTTCAGGGGCGTTATTAAGTGGGTTGCCTTCGTTCTGATAGGGCTCGCCGGGCCGCAATCCGTCGCTGTTTAAAAACGAACCATATTCAGAATCTAACAAGGTTACAGCGGCATTGATTAACCATCGGTCTGAAATGGCAGTGTTAATTTCCAGCTCCGCGCCCATAATCTCAGCATCGCCGGCATTCGTAATGACTCCGGCAAGATTTAATACTTGCAGCACCTGAAAATCTGAGTAATCGTAGTTGAAGATCGCAGCTCTTAGTGTCGTTTGCCCATTCCCAAAAGTAGCTTTGTAGCCGATTTCTGTCGCATCAATTGTCTCGGGTTCCCATGGGGGGTTACAGTCGCCACTGTTAGTGCCGCCGGACTTAAATCCCTCAGAGTAAGACACGTAGGTCATGCCGCTTTCGCCCACGTCATACTCTACTGATGCTCGAACGGTGTTAGAGGAATCCTCCCACTCCTGCACATATAGATCAGGCCAATCTGGGGCGCAGTTGGTGATGAACGGGATGTACCCCGCAGCATCCGAATTAACGCCAAACCCGCCCACATGCTCACTTCGCTTGTCCTCTTTGGTATGACGCATGCCAAAACCTATTCGCAGGTCTTCTAACACTGAGTAGGTCACATCTGCAAAAACACCGGTAGTCTTGTTATCATAAGTCGGTCTCTGATTTTCAACGTAAGGGGTGTAAGGAAAAGGTAACGGGAAAGGTAAAGCCTGAACTGCAAAATCGATAATAAAATTATCGCTTCTCTCATCATCCATATAAAAGCCACCGACAAGCCAATCTAAATTCCCTGCCGTGCCCGAAATGTTAATCTCCTGAGAGAAGGACTTGTTTTCACCCACGGTAGATCTCTTGAGGATCCCAAGGCTTGATGAGTCGGCCGCAAAGTC
>JAQXAF010000108.1 GCA_029253085.1 Luminiphilus sp.
CTATCCGGGAGCAGCTGGCCGATTATCCTTTAGTTCAGTACCTTGATTACGAGGCCCTCATAGGGCAGGTTCACAATTTGGGCCCCGATGAAGCGCAAGTCTTTTTAACTGCAGCCAAAGATTCGCCACTTTACCCTCGATTTCGTCATGCCTACCTGCTTCACAAAGGTCGAGATCGACACTGGGACGCCTTTTTGACGGTTGCTGAACGGGTGCCGCGAGACGTTGAGCTACAGTGCTACTATTACCGTGCCCAACGAACGGTCGGGGATGTTGAGGAAGCTTGGCTGGGTGCGGCGATGCTGTGGAATGTGGGCCAGTCTCAACACGACGCTTGCGATATCCTTTTTGAGCGCTGGATGATCGAGGGCTCAGGCCCCGATGACGCCTTGATTTGGTCGCGGGCTCTCAAGGCCTTTGATGCCAGAACGCCACATCTTATCCGCTACCTTAAACGCTTCTCCTCGCCAAAGTTGGCATTGCTCCTCGATGAGCTAGGTGCCGCATATCGACGCCCTGACCAGCTGATAAGCAACGTCTATGACTCTGATGTTTATCACGCGCAGCTGGTCACGTTGGGAATACGTAGGCTTGCGAGAGTTAACCCGGGTGCAGCTAAAGAGACTCTGGAAAAAACCCGAGGCAAACAGCCTTTCAGTGACCTACAGTTAGAGGCCATGGAGGCGCTGATTGTCCGTCACAGCTTGTTCGCCCAAAGCGCCGCGCCGGAGCCCTGGATTGTTGAAACCTTGGCACGCCTGCGTAATGACGAATTAACAGAGATTTATCTGCGGCAGAAAATTCAAGCAGCCGATTGGAAAGCCGTGAGCGGGGGATTAGCGTGGCTGAGTAGCGAAGGGCGCGAAGACCATCGATGGCGGTATTGGCTGGCCAAGACGCAGGCGGCCCGTGGTGATCAAGACGCCGCAGAAAAAAATCTCAGCGAACTCGCAGCACAACGCAGTTATTACGGGTTTTTGGCTGCCCAGCGTTTAGGGCTGCCTTATCAGTTGTCAGCCGCTTTATCTGACGCGTCGATTGAAGCCGGCACCGACACACCCGCGCATTTTGATGACCCGGCAATTGCGCGGGTTCTAGAATTATTGGCACTGGAGGACCCCGAGGCGGCTCGCCTAGAGTGGCGCACTTTAATTGCCCGACTCGACAACGCAAAAAAAGTTGCTGCGGCGCAAACCGCTAGCGCCTACGGCTGGGATTATTTTGCCATTCACGGTGCAAATAGCGCGGGAGCCTGGAATGAGATCGCGCTGCGCTTTCCCGAGGCGTTTAAACCTATCTTTCAAACTTATGCCGAGGCAGAGTCAATTTCGATTACCGAGTTGTTGTCCATTGCGCGAAGGGAGAGTGCTATGGATCCATTGGCCCGCTCTCCAGTGGGGGCATTGGGGTTGATGCAAGTCATGCCCAGTACGGCAAAGATGGTCGCGGGGCAAAAAGGTGTTCCCTATCAGCGCAACAAGCTACAGCAAGCTGACTATAACGTCGCCATTGGGGCCCATTATTACCGGGGTTTGCTGGATCGTTTTTCACAACACCGTCCTAAGGCATTGGCGGGCTATAATGCCGGGCCTCACCGCGTCCGTCGTTGGGTAGCCTCTGAGGTACCTACGGATCAATGGATTGAAAGCTTGCCCTTCAAGGAAACTCGCGAATACGTCCAGAATGTGCTGGCCTACGCGGTTATTTACGATCAAAGGGCCGGTCGCAAGCCCGAGCTGTTGCGGCAAAACGAACTTATTACTCACCCCTAAGTTAAGCGAGATTGTTCATGAAAAATCTTCAAATCCAGTCCTGCGTACACGAAAACAATACGATTGAATGTGCGCTGTTCGAAGTGGACATTCCCGATCCTGGGCCTGATGAGGTTTTGATTAAAGTCGAGGCAGCGCCCATTAATCCATCAGATTTGGGGTTGATGTTCGGTATTTTAGATACCGATACGGCGACAGCCAGCGAACGTAATGGTTTTGCCGCAGTAAGCCTACCTGTACCAGAAGCGATGATGCGCGCCATGAAAACTCGCGTGGGCCAATGGCTCCCAGCAGGCAATGAAGGGGCGGGAACTGTGGTGGCCGCAGGTTCGAGTGACGAAGCTCAGGCACTAATGGGCAAACGCGTCGGTGTTTTTGGCGGCGAGCTATTTGCTCAGTACCGTTGTATGTCGGCCATGCAGTGCATGGCGCTGCCCGATAATGTCACGGCAGAGGAGGGTGCTTCCTGCGTTGTCAATCCGATGACGGCTCTTGGCTTTGTTGAGACCGCCAAGATGGAGGGACATAAGGCCATCGTTCATGCTGCGGCGGCGTCTAATCTTGGGCAAATGTTGCACCGTATTTGTGCTGAAGATGGTATCCCGCTGGTTAATATTGTGCGCAGCGATGAGCAGGTCGCGTTGTTGAAGGGGCTGGGTGCCGAACATGCTTTAAACTCAACAGAGGAGCATTTTCAAAAAGCTTTAACGGCGGCCATAGAGGCCACGGGAGCAACCGTTGCCTTTGATCCCATTGGTGGTGGAACGCTGAGCAACCAAATTTTGACGGCCATGGAAGTCGCTGCTCAAAAACGAATGCCCGTTTGGAGTCGATATGGCTCAGACGAACACAAGCAAATTTATATTTATGGCATGCTAGATCCGGCCCCGACTGCCCTAACGCGAGGCTATGGTTTTGCCTGGAGTGTGAGTGGATGGCTGCTGATGCCCTTTTTGCAGCGTGCGGGCCTCGAGCGCATGTTTGCTATGCAGCAGCGGGTGCTTTCAGGTTTGAAGACAACCTTCGCTAGTCAATATTCTGACCGTATAGCCCTCGAGCAGGCTTTGCAGTTGTCGGCGGTTCAAACCTATGGTCGCAAGGCGACGGGGCAAAAAACTCTGATTACTATGTCCTGATAAAGCGGGGGGGTTAGCCACCTGAAAGTTTGACCGTGTGGCCTAGCTGTTCGAGTACCTCTTTGCAGGTCGTCCTCTGATCCCCCTGTATTTCAATGTTGCCGTCCTTGACTGCACCGCCAACGCCACAACGTTGTTTGAGACGTTTCGCGGTGTCTTTTAACACCTCAGGGGAGACCGGTAGGCCCTCAATGACTGTGACGGCTTTACCGCCTCGCCCCTTTGTTTCCCGGCGTATTCTGGCGATACCGTCGCCACCTTGTTGAGGTGCGGCTTCACCGCATACGCAGTTGGTTAATTTGCGCTGGCATTGGTGACAGAGACGGCCACCGTCGGTGGTGAAAACCAGATTTGAAGACGTGTTTTTTTTGCTCACGGGAGACCTCCTGCTGCTGCGCGGGTATAGTACGCTGGCAGCGCAATGGAGCCAATTAACATGAGCGATTCACAATCCGATCTCGAATCTCAGATTGCGTTTCTGGAAAACACCGTCTCGGTCCTAGATAAGGCTATGGCCAGCCAGCAACAACAGATCTTAGATTTGCAAAATCAGTTGCGTATGCTCCACGGAGAAATCAAGACTCAAGGTGCGCGTCTTGATGAGGTCGATACTGCGCCTCTCGATGCACCACCCCCTCACTACTAAAACGACCTGAGGTAAATCATGTCTTATCGCGTTGGCCTTTCGGTCTTGGCCGCCTTTTTATTAGGGCTGTACATTCTTTTTCAAATCGCTACCCGTCCCCCCGAGGCTCCTGAGCATCAAGTTTTTATCAACGGTGAGATCTTAACGATGAACGCTAAGAACCATGTGGTCGAGGCGTTGAGTGTGCGGGGAGCTCAGATTGACCGCCTGGGCTCTACGGAAGACATCTTGGCTGGGGTAACCCGTAAAACGTTAGTTACTGATTTGCGGGGCAGGACATTGATGCCCGGCTTCGTGGACGCCCACGGACATTTTCCAGGGTCTGGGCAGGTGGTTTTTTCCACCGATCTCAACAGCCCACCGATCGGCAGTATCGAAAATATGGCTCAGTTATTAGCGCGGCTCAAAAGCGCTAATGAGGCACGTCCTAATGGCTGGCTGACCGGCTTTGGCTACGACGACACGCTCCTAGCCGAGGGTCGACATCCTACTCGCGAAGATCTGGATCAAGTCTCGACAACGCGACCTATTGCGATTGGTCACGTCTCTGGGCATCTTTATGCGGTTAATTCAGCCGCCTTGGCGGACATGGGTATCGACGAAAGCACCCCTGATCCTGATGGGGGAATCATTCAAAGAGATTCCAAGTCTCCTGATGGTCGTCGGCCTAACGGGGTGCTAGAAGAGACGGCTGCCAGGCAGGCCCTGCTGAAGGCCCTCGATATTGGGCTTACCGATGGCATCCGCATGACGACTTATGCGGCGCGAGAGTATCTGCAAGCCGGTGTCACCACCGCGTCAGCGGGGGGCATGCCCCTTGGGCTCGCAAAGCTTCTGGGGCCATTGAGTGAACTCAATGTGTTTCCCCAGCGGGTTGCGCTGTTTCCCTTGCTAGAAGAAGTAGAAGCTGAGGTGCTGTCTGGAGAATGGCGGCCCGAAGCGATGGCGGCAGGACGATTATCACTGCCTCGGGTGAAGATCATTGCGGATGGTAGTATTCAAGGCTACACCGGTTATTTGAGTGAGCCCTATTACGCTCCTTATAAGGGTGACGTTCTTTATCGCGGTTATCCCTCGGTTTCTCGGGAGAACCTCTTTAGACAGGTAGCGGGCTTGCATCGTCAGAAAGTTCAGTATGCCATCCACGTCAATGGGGATGCGTCGGTAGACGATGCCCTTGACGCGATTGAAGCGGCGCAGAGGTCGCAGCCTTGGCCCGAGGTGCGCCCTCTATTTATTCATGCGCAAATGAGTCGTCAAGACCAAATTCAGCGCATGGCTGACTTGGGAATAACGCCCAGCTTTTTCTCCAGTCATACGTACTACTGGGGGGATCGCCATGCGGCCATTTTTATGGGGCCCGAACGAGCGGCCAATATGAGCCCGGCACGCTGGGCGCTCACCGCGGGAGTGCGCTACAGCGCCCATGCGGATACCCCTGTCACACCTATGTTGCCTCTGCAGGTAGTCTGGAGCCAAGTGAATCGGATAACCACCGGGGGTGAAGTCCTGGGGGAACATCAGCGGGTATCGCCGGTGGAAGCCTTGCGCGCAGTCACCATTGATGCCGCTTGGCAGGTGTTTATGGATAAAGAAATTGGGTCTCTGGAGCCAGGCAAGCTAGCCGATATGGTGGTGCTATCGGGAAGTCCTCTCGAATCATCGGATATTCGCGAGTTGGTGGTCGAGCAGACTTTTATCGGTGGTGCAGAGGTATACAGTCGTCGCTGAACGGCCGTTATCCGCGCAGGTGTCCCTCGGTGGGCAAGTTGCATTGAAAAAAACTCTGGGGGCCTGTTATGCACGATAGGATAAAAGAATTAGAGGCGCTTTGTGCTCTCAAACTAGGTTCCGGCGCTGTCACCGAGCTGACTCAGCTTTCTGGGGGCGCCAGTATGGAGAGTTGGCGCTTTTGTTTCGCCGGCCGCCCCCTAGTACTGCGCCGATTGCCTTTTTTATCTGCACCGACTGCAGCACTTCCCGATAACAGCGCCAATGACAGCGCCGATAATGACGTGGGTTCTATTTCATTGGCGACTCAAGCGGGCCTCATTGATCACCTGCACCAGATCGGGCTTAAAGTGCCTGAGATCATCGCAGAGCTGCCTGCAGGCAGTGATTTGGGTGAGGGATTTATCATGAGCTGTATCGCCGGTGAGGCACTGCCGAACCGATTACTGCACAAACCCGAGTTTGCCGAGGCCCGACAACATCTCAGTGGCCAATGTGCCCGTGAGTTGGCCCATATTCACAGCCTAGATCCAGCTGATTTACCGATTACTTTACCCGTACAGTCTCCAAAGGTGTTGTTAGAGGAGCAAGAGCGCTTTTATCGGCAATTTGGATCAGCCAACGCCGTATTTGAATTGGCTTTCGCCTGGCTGACTCGCCATTGTCCAGAACCTCAGGAGTATCGCCTCGTTCATGCTGATTTCCGTATGGGTAACTTTCTCGTGGACAAAGGAGGGTTGACGGCAGTTCTAGACTGGGAGTTGGCTCATATCGGTGACCCGCTGCGGGATATTTCGTTTTTGTGCATCCCGAGCTGGCGTTTTGGTCAGTATGATTTGGAGGCGGGTGGATTCGCCAGTTTAGAAAATTGGCTTGCCGCTTACGAGACTGCAAGTGGTCAACCTGTGCGGCGAGAGCACTTTGATTGGTGGATGGTTTTTAACATTCTCTGGTGGGGTGTGACCTGTCTGAGGCTGGGCAGTACCTTCCGTGATGGCTCAGTACCCACTGTAGAGCGCACGATTATTGGTCGGCGTATATCGGAGGTGGAGCTCGACCTTATGCTAGCGCTGGAGGTTCAGCGAGGGGCCCGAAGCACCGTGTTGCAGGCCCCCCCTGAGATTCTGAGCCCAGAGTTACCAACAAACCAAGAGATCCAGCACGCTGAGATTGTGAGTGCACTGATCCAGTGGAATAAAACTGATATTTTGGCCCAAGCCTCTGGCCACGGGGTGTTTGCTGCTCGAGTGGCAAATAATGCATTGGGTATCGTCGATCGTGCATTGCAGCTCGGTGGGCCCTATGCCCAGCGACAAACAGAAAGACTGACCGCGCTTGGTTATAACAACAAGGCGTTGGCTAGCGCTCTGCGAACAGATTTTGAGCTCTGCGATACGGCCGCGGTCTGGGATCATCTGCGACTTACGACGTTGGAACGGCTCACGGTCGACCAGCCGCATTATGCTGGCAGAGCAATTGCTTTAACGCGTTGGTGTACTTCTCAGGCAACGTGACTCAGGTTGATGACATCGGCTTTTCCCGCGAAGGTCTCAGCCGAGCCTTCTTAATCTGAGGGTTTTAATAATTGCGGATTCCAATAGAAGGGATGTATCTCCCTGATGAGCCCGTCGGTAAAACCAAAGCACTCGACAATTTCTGTGTTAAAGGAACCGCCCCCATGGCGCATGCTCGCCGATAGCGTTACACGCGCAATCACGCCCTCGCTGCCCTCGTAAAACAATTGCGGCGTTGCATCAAAACGGCTGTAGGCGGCGACCAGTGTTCGGCCTAAGGTTTTGAGGCCCTCCACCCCACAGTAGCGGCCTGAGAAAGGCAGGGCCGGGGATTCTATAATTTCAAAATCGGGGTGCAGCAGGGGGGCGACCACGGGCCAGTCTGCCTGAGGGGCGGCGCAGTAGAACATCTTTACTATCGATAGTGGGGTTTGGCTCACGGCGTTACCTGTGCTGTGGGTGCAGACAAGGCCATAGCGCCCGGGCTGGGTTAGCCACTAGCGCGGGATCATTAGTCATCAAGCCCGGGTAGACTCAGGCAGCATTATCCGCAAAAGCGAGTTCAGGAAAGCCCGCATCAGAAGACTCTTTGAGTTTGTCGTAGTACACATGAGCACCACCAAAGAATATAAGTACTCGCGCTTTGCGATCTTCGCGGTTGGCTCCCATCATCCAGGAGTTCACTTTATCGCCCTCTGCCATCATCGTTTGTGCGTGAATTTCAGCGGTTAAGTTGGTCCACTCTTCTTCAGCAGTGGCACTGGGATAAAAGACCTGCTTGCCCTCAGCATTCATCTTCTTAACGCACTCACTAATCCACTGGGCATTTTGTTCGATGGATGTGGGTAAGTTTGCAAAGGGAGCTTGGGGGCCCGTCACCATGAAAAAATTAGGATAACCAGCAACGGCAACGCCCATAATTGAACTGGATTGGTCCTGCCATTTATCCCGAAGAATTTGACCGCCCTCGCCAACAATATCCATGGCTTCCAGTGCACCGGTGTAGGCTTTAAAGCCCGTCGCCAAGACGATGATGTCAAACTCGTGGTGATTTTGCGTGGTGCGAATTCCCGTCTCGGTGATTTCAACAATCGGCTCATAGTCTTTGATGTCGACCAGCTTCACGTTATCGCGGTTAAAGGCCTCGTAGTAGCCGTGATCGAGAGGTGGGCGCTTGGCAAATAGCGGATAGCCTTTGGGTGTTAGCAGCTCGGCTATTTCCGGATCCTCCACTTTAGCCTTAATCATTTTTTCAATAATAAAGTCTGCAGCCGCTTTGTTGGCTTCAGGGGTCGCCAGCAGGTCGTCAAAGGTTTCAAAAACCCAGCGAAAGCTGCCATGCCAGTTTTCTTCAAAGACTTGCTGCACCTCTTCCGGCGTACTTTCGGCAACTGTTCTGCCCGAGGGAGGATTGAATCCCATCCCAAAGACGTGATTGCGGCACTTATCGATAATTTCCTGATAGTTCTCTTTGATGTCTTTTTCCCATTCTGGCGTCATGGGCTTTTGCATAGCGGGCATGACGAAGTTAGGAGTGCGCTGAAATACGGTCACGTTCGCAGCAGTCTTAGCGACCTCGGGAAGCATTTGCACGGTGGTAGCACCCGCACCAATGATGCCAACACGCTTGCCTGCAAATTCAAGTCCTTCAGGCCAACGAGAAGAATGAAAACAAGGCCCTTTAAAGGTGGCTTGGCCGGGAATATTGGGGATCTGGGGCTGGGAGATCATGCCCATGCCGCTGATGAAAAATCGGCAGGTGTGGGTTGCACCATCGCCAGTCGTCACAATCCAGATTCCACGGTCCGCTTGATATTCTGCACGGGTTATTTCCGTGTTGAATTGGAGGTGCGGCCACATGTCGAACTTGTCAGCGACGAAGCGCAGATAATTTTGAGTCTCCTCCCATCCGGGGTAGCGCTTAGACCAGGTCCACTCCTCCAGCACTTCCTTGGAAAAGGTTAGGCAGTAATAGTAGCCTTCGCTATCGGTCGCTGCGCCGGGGTATTTGTTCCAGGCCCAAGTGCCGCCAATATCAGGAGCACGATCAAACACTTTAAGGGACAGTCCGGCCTCGCGCAGATAATGGGTGAGCGCTACACCTGCGAAGCCCGCGCCTACGACGATGGCGTCAAAATCGGTGGTTTGTGATGATTGCATTCTTCGTTCCCTCGTGAAAATCTTTGCTTTGCCATGGGCAGTGTTGTTAATTCTTTAGGTCAATCCAAGGTGGCGTCTATTAAAAACGATGTCACAGACGGGTAAATCGGTTTCAAGCCGCTGGTTTTCCTCGGTTTTGCCAGTATTCATGTTGCTCGCTGCCATCTCTTTTGCTGCCGCAAGCTCGTTATACTCCTGGACTTATCGGCTGCCTAAGGGCGGAGTTTGCAAAACTTACTTGTGTTCAGCAAGTCTCTTGGTAACACTATACAACTTCAAGCCGTTAGCGCTTGTCAACCATAGCAGTTCATGAAGAGGATTTTATCGTGGAAACAAGTGCAATTACGGTGGGCATCATTGGTGGCACCGGTGATCTCGGTGCGGGATTGGCCCGTCGGTTGGCTAGAGCAGGGTTTAAAGTCATTATCGGCTCCCGCAATGAAAATGGAGCACAGGGCGCTGCTGAAGCCCTCAAAAATTTGGGAGAGACCTCGGGCTGGGGAGCACTACAGGTATCGGGCGCTAACAATCCTGAGGCGGCAATTGCTGCAGATTTGGTGTTTGTTACCGTGCCGTTCTCCGCGCACGGCGCTACGTTAGACAGCATACACGAGGCTGTTCAGGGCAAAGTCGTTGTCGACGTGACCGTACCCCTAGTGCCTCCGAAAGTTGCGAGAGTGCAGCTGCCCGAGGGCGGTAGCGCAGGTCAGTTGGCGCAAGCCGCGTTAGGGGACAATGTTCGGGTGGTGAGTGCGATGCAGAACGTGGCGGCAGCACACCTCAATAGTGACGACATGATTGACTGTGATGTTCTCGTTACCGGCAACAACAAAGAGGCCCGTCAACAGGTGATCGATATTCTTCAAGTTATAGAGGTGCGGGGGTTTCATGCAGGCATGATCAATAATGCCGCGGCCGCAGAGGCACTGACTTCGATCCTCATCAACATAAACAAGCAATATAAAACCCATGCGGGCATTCGTATCACTGGGGTCTGATGCCTCGATGGCTTCCGTGCTTACTCTCACAGCGGTGCAGCAGTTACCCCGGGTAGGTCCTGGTGACGACCTTGTGCACCTCGTGATTTCAGCAACGGCAAATCAGGGGCTTGCTCCTGAGCCGGGCGATATTTTGGTAGTCGCCCAAAAGGTTGTGTCAAAGGCTGAAAATCGACTGATCAATCTGGCTGGCGTGTCACCGAGTCCTGCGGCGGTCGATCTTGCTGCAGAAACGGACAAGGACCCACGCCTAGTCGAATTAATTTTGTCAGAATCGGCGGCTATTGTTCGTTCGCGTCCCGGCCTGATTATCGCAGAGCATCGCTGTGGGCATGTGCTTGCGAATGCCGGTATTGATGCGTCAAATATTGCTCAACGTGACGGTGAGCAGGTTTTATTATGGCCTGAAGATCCAGACGCCAGTGCCACCGAGCTTTACCAGCGGTTTACCCGAGCCTATAGATTTGAAATCCCCGTGATCATTAATGACAGCATGGGGCGCGCTTGGCGCCTGGGAACGACGGGTCATGCCATCGGCGTTGCGGGGCTTGACCCCCTTTGGAATCAGGTGGGCGACCGGGATCTCTATGGCAACGAGCTTCGAGTGACTGAGCCGGCTACGGCAGATGGTCTGGCGGCTGCAGCGGCACTCGTGCAGGGGGAGGCGGCTGAGGGGAATCCGGTTGTCTGGGTTCGAGGCTGTCCACGCTCCTCTGGTCAACCCCGAAGTTCTCGCGCGTTGCTACGCCCTTATTCCGCAGATATGTTTCGATGACACCACGGTTGCGAACAGTGCTTCTCGCCGGTGGTGGTGGGGGTGCCAGATTAGCAAGAGGGTTTTATGGTCTTGTTAGTGAGGCAGACACTTTAGTACTAACGAATCCGGGTGATGACTTTGAGCATCTTGGACTGCTGGTGTGTCCCGATACCGATAGTGTGCTGTACGCGGTTTCTGATGCGATTGATGCGAAGCGTGGCTGGGGGCGCCAGGGCGAGAGCTGGTCGGTGCTTGACGAGGTCGAGCGCCTAGGGGGGGCCAGCTGGTTTCAATTGGGTGATCGCGATATCGCTCTGCATCTTTTGCGTCGTGAAGGACTGGACGCGGGGCAAAGCTTGACACGCGTCACGGCCGATCTTGCTGAGAAATTCGGTATTCGAGAGCTCCAGATTGTTCCCGCGTCAGAGCAGCCAGTGCGCACGGTACTGACAACAGCTGAAGGCGACTTAGATTTTCAAAGTTATTTTGTTGGGCGGCAATGTGAGCCCAAAGTCGAATCCCTCGAATTTCAAGGTGCTGCCGAGGCCACCCCCGCGCCTGATTTACTGGCCTTTCTTAAAACAGGTTGCGACGTTGTCATTTTAGGTCCGTCAAACCCCTATCTCAGCCTGGCCCCAATGCTCGCCATTTCGGGTATTGTTGAGGCATTAGAAAATGCTGCTCCCGTTATGGCTGTCGCTCCCATCGTGGATGGAGCGGCTATTAAGGGGCCGCTGGCAAAATTGATGGCCGACCGAAAACTGGAGCCGACAGCGTTATCTTGGGTGGACGAAATGAAGACTCTGTATCCAGGTCTGATCGATCTTTGGGTTTTAGATAGTCGTGATCAAGAAGCCGCCGAGGTGCTGCGGTTGCGCGGTGACCGTGTATTTACATGTGACACCATGATGACGGACACGACGCAAAAAATAGCGCTGGCAAGCCAGCTGATTGAGGAAGTAAAACGTTTTGTTTGACGTAGTGTTGCCCCTGAAGGCGTTGCCTGAGGCGAAAAGTCGTCTCGCTGAGGTGCTGACTGATAGTCAGCGTCGTGAGTTGATGTTGGCGATGGCACAGGATGTGGTCGCCGCATTGCTCGCTTGGTCTGACTGCCGTTCGCTCACCATTCTTCAGGGGACTGGTTGGCCACCCAGGCTGCCGATGGCGTCCAAATTACGAGTTATTCGAGAGGGCGAGTGTGGTGGCGTTGGTCTTAACGAGATACTCACTGCGGGTATCGATAAGCTTGTTGGCGGGCGAGTTGTTGTCGTGTTTGGCGATTTGCCGGGGCTAGCGGCAGCAGACTTGAAGGCGTTACGCACGGCTTTTGATGAAGGGAATACGGTGATTTGTCCTGATGACCAAAACGTCGGGACCAATGCTTTGGCATTCAGCGTTCAAAACATACCGGTCTTCCGTTTCGGTGGTAACAGCTTGCGAGAATATGGTCGCAATATTTGCAGCGAGCGCTGTGTCGTTTTGGAAAGGCCCGGTTTGTCCTTTGACGTAGATACGCCGGCTGGATTGTATGCGCTGTTGTGGGGCCGAAATGCCGCGATGTCTGTGGGGCCTGCAACACAAAAATGGGTGCAAGCAGCACGCAGATCAGGGGTGATGTGGCGGATACAAGTTCCCGTCTCTACGCAGAAAAATGCAGGCGTATCGTGGTGAGGCCAAAGAAAAGTCGGGTCTGGGGTGAGACTTTGCCCGTTGAGGCAACGACTGAGCTTGCCGTAATGATCAGTCATGCGCGGGAACTGCGTGATGACAGTTTTGGTCGAGTGACTACCTACAGCCCCAAAGTGTTCATACCGCTCACGCAACTCTGTCGCGATGTTTGTCATTACTGCACGTTTGCGCAGCCTCCGAGTCGGCTGAAAGCGGCTTATATGACCCTTGATGAGGTCTTGGCGGTGGCCCGGGAAGGGCAGACTTCAGGGTGCACGGAGGCGTTACTCACGCTCGGTGAAAAACCTGAGCTCCGTTATAAGGCGGCTCGGGAGTGGCTGAAGGAAAACGGTTACTCAAGTACGGTTGAGTATGTCGTTGCTGCTTGTAAGCTCATTATTGAAGAGACAACTTTAATTCCTCACGTGAACGCGGGGACACTCTCTCGCGCTGAGTTAGCACTTTTGCGCCCAGTCATGGGCTCTTTTGGCTTGATGCTTGAGTCGGGTTCACCAGCGCTGCTCGCGCGGGACGGTGCGCACTTTGGCTCACCCGATAAAAACCCCTGGCGACGCCTGGTAACGCTCGCTCGTGCTGGGCGCCTCAAAATACCCACGACGACGGGGTTACTTTTGGGAATCGGCGAGGGCCGCGCACAGCGCATTAGTGATTTAATTAATATTGCGCGGCTACACGCGCAGTACGGGCACATTCAAGAAGTCATTGTTCAAAATTTCCGCGCCAAAAGCGGGACTCGAATGGCAAATTGGCCCGATGTTTCGATACAGGAATTGCTTTGGACGATTGCCGCGGCTCGATTGATTTTGCCAGCAGACATCAGCATTCAAGCCCCTCCCAACTTGTCCCCCGAAGATCTTCAAGAGCTCGCGGATTCAGGGTTAAACGATTGGGGTGGTGTTTCACCTGTAACTCCCGATCACGTCAATCCCGAGGCCCCTTGGCCGGAAATCATCCGACTGTCAGCTGCTACGGAGGCGGCGGGAAAAGTACTGCGGGCGCGGTTGCCGGTTTATGCCAAATATTTAAATGACCCCGCTTGGCTAGACCATCGCATTCGTCCTCGATGTTTAGAAGTCACCGACTCTGAGGGGCGGGTGCGCTCTGAGCAATGGCGCCCCGGCGAGCTCGATCCCGGT
>JAQXAF010000034.1 GCA_029253085.1 Luminiphilus sp.
ACTGCTGGGATCAATGGGAATCTCACCGCCCTCGATACTGGCGATATCTACCGCCATACCACCGTCTAAAAAGGTGTAGTAGGGATGGGTCATTTCCGAACCAAAAACACCCGTGGCCACACCTTCAGTTTCTCCGGGCGCCGCCAAAACACCATGACTAGTCGTGATAATCAACGCCCGCTGGCCCGGCAGCGTCAGGGTTGGTCCTAGGTATTCAGGATGCAACCCTCCTTTATGTAGGATTGCCGGTAGTGAAAGCAGTAAAACACCAATCAGAAGGGCAGCAGTAATTAAGCCTGTGAGTAATTTTTTCATAAAACTTTACCCTTTACTCTCTGACGAACAGAACAAAAAATTTTGGCTTGATTCATATTACGGCATAAACTATGTCATATTTCAATATTACACTCCAATACAACGCAAACTTAAGCAACCTCAGAGTAAAGCCGGCTATAGGACATGCGACCTTTCAATGAGCTCAAGCACCGGGCTATTGATTTGGCTCATGAATTGGCCGCGCAGCCTGCTGCCACAGTAAAAGGCGTCATGACCGTTGTCGTTGGGAGTGAAGACCGCAATCTAGAGGCCTTGCTGAAAGCTGAAAGAACCGCCGTTTTAAACACCTTTGGCACGGCGGATCAGCAAGAGGAAATGCTGGCTTTTCTTGAAAAACGCAAGCCTGTTTTTAACAAGCGCTAACTTAGAGAGCCCTGCACCAGCCTAGGCTTCATCGTTTAACAGCTGGAGTGTCAGGAGCCTCACCAAAACATTGATAGCCGTCTGCTTACTCAGCCCTTGGTGATATCGGAGTCGGTGCCACATATCGAAGGAGACCGTGGCATGAATCGCCTCGCGATCACTGCGCGCCATTTTCGCGATTTCAGGCAGCCATTTTTCCAAGTCTTTGCGTAAACCGCGTTGGTTGCGGGCATAATTCTTACGCAAAACCTCATAACGCCAAAGCTGTACGAGCGTGCCCTGCACGATATTACTCACGCGTTCAAAGGCCTCCCCGTAGCGCTTCACAGCCCGCTCAATGCGCTCCTCGGTGCTACCCTCCCGATCTCCACCGAGAAATAGTGCCTCGTAGGAGTCGCGAATCTGTTCGTCTGCAGAGGCGTACAGACTTTCCATATCTTCGAAGTGGCGAAAAACAGAGCGAATGCCGACACCCGCTTTGTCCGAAACCTGTTGAGCGGTGGGTACCAGCACCCCCTCCTCCTGCAAAGCAAGCGCAGCTTCGATAATCGCTCGGCGACTACGCTCACTACGGAGCCGACGTCCGTCGGTGGCATCCTCGCCTTTGGTCTTCAACATAATCGCCTCACTTAACTGATCCACGTGCGCCGCGCAACGAAGCATGCAGCAATGCGCCAAACTATTCCAGCCAAGACTCGGCTAGCGCTTCAACTGACCCAAAATTATTTCGCTTTGCCAATAGCTCGGATGAAAAAAAATTGAGCTGCCACGACGGTAAGCCATACACTCAGCGTCACGCGCCTCAAAATAATCGGGACTAAGGCTCGTACGAAACCCGTTTAAAAGACCAAAAAGATGACCGCCAGTGCCGATAAGAAAGCAACTGAGCAAGAGCAGACATCATTTAACCGACCCAAAAGACCGTAAACCCACAATTTGTTAAGATGATGGCTCGCTTATGCGCCAGCTTTACGTGTTGGTTTGCACAGAGGAAATTTATGACTGACGTGTCCTGCAACGTTGTGGTCGCCGCGATTTATCGCTTTGCCGCACTACCCGACTTTGAAACCTTTCGAAGTCCACTACATCAGATAATGACTGACAACGGCGTGCGGGGAACTTTGTTGCTCGCGGCTGAAGGCATTAACGGTACGATCGCCGGGCCTCGCAAGGGTATTGATAATGTCTTTAACTGGTTAAAGCAGGATCCCCGCTTCGCAGGTCTTGCGGCGAAAGAGTCCTACGTAGGCGAAAACCCGTTCTATCGAACAAAAGTAAAACTCAAGAAAGAAATCGTAACGATGGGCGTTGAGGGCATTAATCCCAATGATATTGTTGGCACCTATGTGGACTCCAAAGACTGGAATGCTCTCATCAGTGATCCAGACGTTCTGGTATTAGATACTCGCAACAATTACGAGGTCGAAATAGGCTCCTTCGAAAATGCCATCAACCCAAAAACCCAGTCTTTTCGAGAACTTCCAGCTTATGTAAGCGAGCACCTAAATCCAGAGAAGCACAAAAAGGTCGCCATGTTCTGCACCGGCGGCATTCGCTGTGAGAAATCTACGGCCTATTTAAAACAGCAGGGTTTTGCAGAGGTCTATCATCTTAAGGGGGGAATTCTCAAATATTTGGAGGAGGTGCCCGAAGCTGATAGCAAATGGCAGGGCGAATGCTTTGTTTTCGACAATCGTGTCACCGTTAACCATCAGCTAGAAAAGGGTCAGTACGATCAGTGTCATGCCTGTCGCAGACCTATCACCGAGAACGACAAACTTAACCCCCATTACCAAAAAGGTACGAGCTGTCATCACTGCATTGAGGATCAATCCGAAGAACAAAGACAACGTTACTCAGAGCGTGAGCGCCAAGTTGAGCTGGCTCGGGCTCGAGGAGAGACCCATATTGGTCAATCGATGAACGCGACGATAGCCGACAAGAAGCAGGCGAAATTGCATGTGAAAAATCGACAGCGCCAGCTGGATAAAAACTCTGTTCATCCATCCACCAAGGGTGGTTAAAACCATTAAGCTCCAAACAATATCAATAGCCACTCAACGCAATTTGTGCAGTAATGCCTGAGCCCCCCAAAAAAACTCATAACCAAGGGGTCTAGGAGAACTTATGAATACTTCAAAAGTTGTACTAATCGCGGTCTTCACGTTTCTTTCATCCCTGACCGCCGCGGACGTGTCAGATGATTTAATTGCAATGGACAAGCAGTGGGGAGCAGCCGGTGGGCCGGCAGGTTACGTGTCTGAAGACGTCATCGGTATTGGGCCAACGGGGATTGTTAATTTCGGCAACCTAGTTGCTGACGCCGCGGCTAACGCAAATGCCGGGGAGGAATACATCGTTAGTGGATACCAGGTGAAGTTTATCAGCGACGATATCGCGGTGATGGTCCACACAGCAGCGGGCTCAGATCCTCACGCAAGCCTGCATGTCATTCAGAAACAGGGCGATGCTTGGCTGGTGGTTGCTACCGCGTCAGCTCCCGCGAGCTAATCCACCAAGAAAGCCCTAAGCCCACGATTTACGGTCCTATTGGGTTTAGGGCTTGCAAGCCGATTGCCATGTTGTTTTAGCAAAGCGCTATCGACTCAAGTCAAGCTCTACCATTGCCCACAACCCGCTACAGCCAAACTGAAACGGTGTCTCATACTATTTACACTTCGATGCTGGCAGTCAGCTCGCACTCAGCGACTGCGCTATGCCGCGCCACTCGCTGCTGACAGACTCAGAGATGATGTCACCGCCGAGACGTGACCTGCTGTTAAGTCAGTCAAAACTGGGACCAGTGATTCGGGCAAGTTGTGACCCATACCCTCAATAATCTCCAGTCGAGCATTAGGTATTTTCCGCGCTGTATCGATACCACAGGCTAAAGGCACGAGCACATCGTCACGACCGTGAATCACTAA